>NZ_JBEYKR010000036.1:0-50041 GCF_040703535.1 Streptomyces sp. NPDC007346 | reverse complement strand
TGAACGCCTGCGTCGGGTCGATCAACCCTTGCCCTGCCAGGAAGTCGACCACTGCGCAGGCATCCTGCACGTCCACTTCGCCCCAGCGCAGGTGCTCGGCCACCCGCTCTCCGTCCGGCAGATCTTCGACACCCCGACCGTCGCCGGCCTCGCCGCCCGCTCGGCGCCCCCGGCAGCCGCCCTGACCGCCCTCGAAAGCGCCGACGACGTCGCAGGCGCCGGCGGCGGCACCCCGCCCCTCTCGCCCGCGCAGGCCAGGCTCTGGTTCCTCAGCAGGCTCCAGCCCGGTACCAACTACCACCTGCCGTTCGTCCTCACCCTCACCGGGGAGACCGACCTGGACGCCCTGACCGCCGCCGTCGCCGACCTCGCCGACCGCCACGCCGTGCTGCGCACCGTCTTCCCCGAGACCGACGGCACCCCCGTCCAGCGGGTCCTGGAGGACGCCCCGGCGGTCCGCGTCCAGGCGGCCGACGGCCCTCAGGAGGTGGAGCGGACGCTCGACGCCCTGAGCGCCGAACCCTTCGACCTCGCCACCGAGCCCCCGCTGCGCGTCACCGTGCTGACCGAGGCGGACCGCACCACCGTGTTCCTGCTCATCCACCACATCGCGGCCGACGAGTGGTCGGTCGAACCCCTGCTCACCGACCTCTCCGCCGCCTACCGGGCCCGCCTGACCGGCCGGGCACCGGAGCTGCCCACGCTCCCCGTGCGCTACACCGACTACGCCCGCCGGCAGCGGAAGCTGCTGGACGGCGGGCACCTGGAGGACCGGCTCGACTTCTGGCGCCGTACGCTGCGCGGCGCCCCGGCCACCCTCGCGCTGCCCACGGACCGGCCGCGCCCGGACACCCCCAGCGGACGCGGCGGATTCGTCCCCTTCGCCCTGCCCGACGAGGTCGCCTCCCAGCTCCGGGCACTGGCCGCCGACGCCGGGGTGACACCGTTCATGGTGACCCAGGCCGCGCTCTGCACCCTGCTCCGCGGGCTCGGCGCGGGCGACGACATCCCCCTCGGTGTCCCGACCGCCGGCCGGGACGAGCCCCACACCGAGGAGCTGATCGGCTTCTTCGTGAACACCCTCGTCCTGCGCACCGACCTCTCCGGTGACCCGTCCTTCCGTGAACTCCTGGGCCGGGTACGGGCCGTGGACCTGGACGCCTTCGACCACGCGGAGCTGCCCTTCGAGCGGGTGGTGGAGGAGCTCAACCCCGAACGCGGCGCGGCGAACCCGCTGTTCCAGGTCATGCTCACCTACCAGAACCGCACCGAGCCCCCGTTCACCGCGCCCGGAGTGGCGGCCGGCTTCGCCCTGCGGGAGACGCCGACCGCCAAGTTCGACCTCACCGTCGGCTTCACGGACCACCTCGCCACCGGGGCCCTCGAAGGGGCGGTCAACTACAGCGCCGACCTGTTCGACCGCGCCACCGCACGCGCCCTCGCCGACCGGCTCGTGGCCGTACTGGCCAGGGCGGTCGGCCGCCCGGACGCCCCGCTCAGCTCCATCGGCGTTCTCCTGGACGGCGAGGAGGACGTCCTGCTGCGCGGCTGGAACCCGCGCGGTGACCACGCGGGCACCCCGTCCCCGCTCGACCGGTTCGCCCAGGCCGTGCGGGTGCGGCCCGAGGCACCCGCCCTCACCCACGAGGGGCGCACCCTCACCTACGCCGAACTCGACGCCCGTACCAACTCCCTCGCGAGGGAGCTGATGTCGCGCGGTGCCGGGCCCGAGGAACGCGTCGCCCTGCTGCTGCCCCGCTCGCTCACCCTCGTCGAAGCGGTGCTCGCGGTCGCCAAGACGGGGGCCGCCTACGTCCCCGTCGACCCCGCGTACCCCGACGACCGCATCGCCTGGACCCTCCAGGACGCCGCCCCCGCCCTCGTCCTCACCGACACGGCCACCGCCGGCCGCACCCCCGCCACCTGCGCCGCGCCCGTCCTCGTCCTGGACGACGACACCCGCGCCGACACCTGGCGGCGACACGCACAGGGCCCGGTCACCGACGCCGAACGCACCGCCCCCCTGCGCCAGGACCACGCCGCCTACCTCATCTACACCTCCGGCTCCACCGGCCGCCCCAAGGGCGTCGTCGTCACCGGCCGGAACCTGGCCCGCCTCTTCGACGCCACCGCCGAGCACGGCTTCGGCCCCGACGACGTCTGGACCCTCTTCCACAGCCACGCCTTCGACTTCTCCGTCTGGGAGATGTGGGGCGCCCTGCTCCACGGCGGCCGCCTGGTCGTCGTCCCGCACACCGTCACCCGCGCCCCGGACGAGTTCCTCGCCCTGCTGCACGAGGAGGCAGTCACCGTCCTCAACCAGACGCCCTCCGCCTGCTACCAGCTCACCGAGGCGCTCACCGCCCCCGGCTCACCCGGCGCACCGCCCGCGCTGCGGCTGATCGTCCTGGGAGGGGAGGCCCTGGACCCGGGCCGGCTCGATCCCTGGCTCCAACTGCCCGCCCCACCACGCGTGGTGAACATGTACGGGATCACCGAGACCACCGTCCACGTCACCGCCCACCCCCTCACACCCGAGGCGGCCGTCCCCGGCACCAGCCCCGTCGGCCGGGCCATCGACGACCTGCGCCTCTACGTCCTGGACCGCGCCCTGCGACCCGTACCGCCCGGTGTGAGCGGCGAGTTGTACGTCAGCGGGGCCGGGCTCGCCCGCGGCTACCGGGAACGGCACGCGCTGACCGCCGAACGCTTCGTCGCCGACCCGTACGGCGCGCCCGGAGCCCGTATGTACCGCAGCGGCGACCTCGCCCGCTGGTCCGCCGACGGCACCCTCCACTACCTCGGCCGGGCCGACAGCCAGGTGTCGCTGCGCGGCTTCCGCATCGAGACCGCCGAGATCGAGGCGGTGCTCCGCATCCGGGGCGGGGCCCGCTCCGCCGCCGTACTCCTGCGCGAGGACCTGCCCACCGGCCCGGGGCTGGTCGCCTACACCACCGGGGACGTCCCCGGCCGCGCCCTGCGCGAGGCGTGCGCGGCCACCCTGCCCGCCCCCATGGTGCCGTCCGCGTTCGTCGGTCTGGAGCGGCTCCCGCTGACCGCCAACGGCAAGCTGGACCGGGCCGCCCTGCCGCTTCCCGAGGCGAGGAACGGGGACGTCGAGGGCCGGACCGCGCGGACCGCGCAGGAGCGGCTGCTCGCCGGGCTGTACGGGGAGGTGCTGGGCCGCGCCCCCGTCGCCGTGGACGAGGACTTCTTCGCCCTCGGCGGCCACTCGCTGCTCGTCACCCGCCTCGCGGGCCGCGTCCGCGCGGAGCTGGGCCTCGACGTCCCCGTACGGACCCTCTTCGAGGCCCCGACCGTCGCCCGGCTCGCCGCCCGCCTCACCGGACTCACCCGCACCCCGGGGGACGGCCCGCCCGCCCTGACCCGCGCAGCCGAACGCCCCGAGCGGCTGCCGCTCTCACCCGCCCAGGCCCGGCTGTGGTTCCTGCACCGGCTCGGCGGGGCGGCCGCCACCTACGCGGTCCCCCTGCTGCTGACGTTCCACGGCCCCGTCGACGGGCCCGCCCTCGGCCGCGCCCTCACCGCCCTCACCCACCGCCACGAGATCCTGCGCACCAGCTACCCCGAACACGAGGGCCGCCCGGTCCAGCAGGTGCTGCCCGCCGCCGCCTCCGTACCGCTGGACCTCGTCCCCCTGGACGGCGAGAGCCCCGCCGACGCGGCCCGGCGCCTGGCAGCCGAGCCGTTCGACCTGGCGGACCGGCCACCGCTGCGCGCCCATCTGCTGACCGGACCGGGCGGTGAACGCGCCCTGCTGCTGGTGCTGCACCACATCGCCTTCGACGAGGGCTCCACCGGACCGCTCGTACGCGATCTCGCCCAGCTGTACGGAGCCGAACTCGACCCCGCCCACGGGGAACCGGCCGAACCCGTCCTCCAGTACGCCGACTACACCCTGTGGCACCGCACGGCCACCGACGCCCGGGAGAAGGGCCTGCTGGCCTACTGGCGCACCGCGCTCGCCGGAGCGCCCGAGGAGATCCCGCTGCCCTGGGACCGGCCCCGGCCCACGGAGGTCGACGAACGGGGCGACTCCGTGGAGTTCACCATCCCCGCCGAGACCCACCGGGCCGCCGCCCAGCTCGCCCGCTCCGGCGGCGCCACCCTCTTCATGACGCTCCAGGCCGCCCTCGCCGTCCTGCTCGGCGCCCACGGGGCGGGCCACGACCTGCCGATCGGCACCACACTCAGCGGCCGTGGCGAGGACGCCCTCGCCGACCTTCCCGGACTCGTCGCCAACACCGTCGTCCTGCGCACCGACACCTCCGGCAACCCCACCTTCGCCGAACTCCTCGCCCGGGTCCGCGCGGTCGACCTGGACGCCTTCGACCACGGAGAGCTGCCCTTCGAACGGCTCGTGGACGACCTCGCCCCGGAACGCTCCCTCTCCCGCCACCCCCTCTTCCAGGTCGCCCTGATCCACCAGAACGCCCCGCAGCGCACCCGCCCCTTCGGCCCGGCCGGTGTCGAGGTGGAGCTGGTCGAAACCAGGGCCGCCAAGTTCGACCTGACCCTCGCCGTCGTCGAGGACGCCGGTACGGACGGCCTGCGGGCCGCCTTCAACTACCGCACGGCCCTCTTCGACCGCCCGACCGTCGAAGCCCTCGCCCGCCGGCTGACCGGCCTGCTGCACCGGCTCTGCGCCTACCCCGACCTCCCCCTGAGCCACATCCCGGTCCTCGACGGGCCCGAACAGCGCTGGGTGCTCGCCGCGTCGACCGGCCCCGACGTGCCGCTGCCCGCCCGCACCCTCACCGACCTGGTGCGCGAACAGGCCGCCCGCACCCCGGCCGCCGAGGCGCTGCGCGAGGGAGCCCGCAGCTGGAGCTACGGCGAGTTCGACACCGAGGCCGACCGGCTCGCCGGGCTCCTCGCCGACCGGGGCGTACGACGCGGTGACACCGTGGCCGTGGCCCTGCCCCGGAGCGCCGGACTCGTCCTGGCCGTCCACGCCGTACAGCGCGCCGGCGCCGCCTACCTGCCCCTGGACCCGGCCCTGCCTCCGGCCAGGATCCGCGACCTCCTGCGGGACGCGGACGCCTCGCTGCTGATCACCGAGGCGGCCGCGCCCCTGCCCGAAGGCGCGGCCGACGGCCTCCCGGTGCTCGACATCCGCTCGCAGGACGTGCCGCGCTCCACCACCGTGCCCGACACCCCCCGGCCCGCCGACCCCGCCTACACCCTGTTCACCTCCGGCTCCACCGGCCGTCCCAAGGGCGTCCGCGTACCGCACGGCGCCATCGCCAACCGGTTGCGGTGGGCCCAGGAGACCTACCGGCTCACGGCGCGGGACCGCGTCCTGCTCAAGACGCCGGCGAGCTTCGACGTATCGGTCTGGGAGCTGTTCTGGCCGCTGCTGGCCGGCGCCACCCTCGTCACCGCCGGACCCGACGACCACCGCGATCCGGCCGCCCTCGCCCGGCTGATCCGCCAGCACGCCATCACCACCGCGCACTTCGTCCCCTCGATGCTGACGGCCTTCACCGCAGTCGCCGAGCCCGACGACTGCGCCACGCTGCGCCGCGTCATCGCCAGCGGCGAGACCCTGACCGCCGCCGGGGCGGCCGGGCTGCGGCGCCTGGCCCCGCACACCGAGCTCCACAACCTCTACGGGCCGACCGAAGCCGCCGTCGACGTCACCGCCCACCACGTCACCGGCGACGACATCGCCGCCGGACGCGTCCCGATCGGCGCACCCGTGTGGAACACCACCACCCTCGTGCTGGACGAGCGGCTGCGCCCGGCGCCGCCCGGAGCGGCGGGGGAGCTGTACCTCGCCGGCGTACAGCTCGCGCACGGCTACCACGGCAGGGCCGCGCTGACGGCCGAACGGTTCGTCGCCCACCCCTACGGTCCGCCCGGCAGCCGCCTCTACCGCACCGGCGACCTGGCCCGGCTGCGCGCCGACGGGGTGCTGGAACACCTCGGGCGCGTGGACGACCAGCTCAAACTGCGCGGACAGCGCGTCGAACCCGGCGAGATCCAGGCGGTGCTGGACGCCCACCCGGCGGTCGCCCACAGCGCGGTCGTCGCCCGCCAGGACACGGCCACCGGGGCGACGCACCTCATCGGCTACGTCGTCCCGCGACCGGCCTCCGACCGGCTGCCCGCCGGACTGGACGAGCACCTGGCGGCCCGGCTGCCCGCCCACCTCGTCCCCACCGCCCTCGTCCCGCTCGCCGCCCTCCCGGTCACCGCCAACGGCAAGCTGGACCGGGCCGCACTGCCCGCCCCCGACCTGGCCCCCTCGGACACCGCGACCGGACCCGCCACCGACGAGGAACGCCGGCTGGCCGCTCTCTTCGCCGAACTCCTGCGGACCGAACACGTTGGCGTGCACGACAGCTTCTTCGCCCTCGGCGGCGACAGCATCCTCTCGATCCAGCTCGTCAGCGCCGCACGCAAGGCCGGGATCGTCTTCACCCCGCAGGACGTCTTCCGCCGCCGCACGGTCAGCGGCCTGCTCGCCGTCGCCGGACGCGCCGCCGCACGGACGGAGCGGCGGGACACCCCGAGCACCGAGGACGACGGGGCACCGGGACGGCTCACCCCGCTCCAGGAGGGGCTGCTCTTCCTCTCGCAGTACGACGGGCCGCAGGGCGACCGGCCCCGGCACGACGGAGCGCGGGGCGCGGGCGCCGACGTCCTGGACGTCTACCACGTCCAGGTCGTGATCCGGCTCGCGGACACCCTCGACACCGACCGGCTGCGCACCGCCCTGCGCACCGTCGTCGACCGCCACGACCCCCTGCGTACCGGTTTCACCGCCGGCGAGGACGGCTGGACCCAGCGCGTCCACCACGGTGCCGAGCCCGAGGCGGACGAGCTGGACCTGCGCCGCCGCAAGCCCCGGGAGCAGGAGCGGCGCGCGCTGCGCCGCATCGACGACGAACGGCGCCGCCGCTTCGACCTGGCCGCCCCGCCGCTGCTCCGCGCCACCCTCATCCGCCGCACCGGCACCACCGAACTGGTCCTCACCGGCCACCACCTGGTCCTGGACGGCTGGTCCCTGCCCTTGCTCGTCCGGGAGATCCTCCACAGCTACGCGGGCCTGGAGCTGCCCCCCGCACCCCGGTACGCGCACTACCGGTCCTGGCTCGGCGCCCAGGACGAGGCGAGCGCCGCCGAGGCGTGGCGGCACGCCCTGGACGGGGTCACCGAACCCACCCGGCTCGTTGCCGACGACCCCGGCGAGAGCGAACTGCCCGACGAGCACGTGGTGGCGCTGGACGCCGAACTCACCGCCCGCGTCTCGGCGTTCGCCCGGGACCGGGAACTCACCCTGGGCACCCTCACACAGACCGTGTGGGGCCTGGTGCTGAGCGCGCACACCGGCCGCCGCGACGTGGTCTTCGGCACCGTCGTCTCCGGCCGGCCCGCCGACGTACCCGACGCGCCGGACATGATCGGGCTGTACGTCAACACCGTGCCCGTACGCGTCACCCTGCGCCCCGAGGAGACGCTCGCCGCACTCGCGGAGCGCGTCCAGGACGAGTTCGCCGCGCTGCTGCCGCACCAGCACCTCGGGCTCGCCGCGATCCAGCGGGCCGCCGGCCACGGCGTCCTCTTCGACACCCTGACCGCCCTGGAGAGCTACCCGGCCGACCCGGTGGCCTCCCTCGCCGCCGCCACCGGGCTCGGCCTGGAAGGGATCCGGGGCCGGGACGCCACCCACTACCCGGTCACGTTCGCGGCCGTCCCCGGTGAACGGCTCACCCTGCGCCTGGCCCACCGCCCCCGCGCGGTCCCGCCGCAACGGGCCCGGGAACTGGCCGAGCGCGTCGAGCATGTGCTCCGTACGCTCGTCGACGCCCCGGACACCCGCGTGGGCGCCCTGGACCCGCTCACCCCCGCCGAGCGCACCGCGCCGGCCCCGCACCGCGAGGGCCCGGCGGCCCCGCCCGTCCGCACCTGGGCGCGGCTGGTGGCCGCGCAGCGGGACCGGCGGCCGGACGCCGTGGCCGTGGACGCGCCGGGCGCAACGCTCACCTACGCCGAACTGGACGATCGGGCACAGCGGCTGGCCGCACGGCTGCGCGAGGCCGGGATCCGGCCGGGGCAGGCGGTCGCCGTCATCCTGCCGCGCTCCGCCGACCTGGTCGTCGCCCAGCTCGCCGTCCAGCAGACGGGCGCCGCCCACCTGCCCATCGACCCGGACTACCCCGAGCAGCGCATCGCCGCCATGCTCCAGGACGCCCGGCCGGCGGGAATCCTCACCCACCGGGCCCTCGCGGACCGCCACCCGGGCGCGCTGCTCACGGACGGCGGGCCGGAGGCCGGCTCCGGCAACGGGGTCCACACCTCCGTCACCCCCGACCATCCCGACCGGCCCGCCTACCTCACCTTCACCTCCGGCTCCACCGGCCGCCCCAAGGGAGTCGTCACCACCCACCGGGGCCTGGCCGCCCTCGCCACCGCCCAGGCCGAACGGCTCGGCATCGACGACGACAGCCGGGTGCTCCAGCTCGCCTCCCCGTCCTTCGACGCCTCCGTCATGGAGACGCTGATGGCCCTGGCCACCGGTGCCACCCTCGTCATCCCCGAACCCGGGCCCCTGGCAGGAGAGTTGCTCGGCGAGACGATCGCCCGCCGCCGGATCAGCCACGCCCTGATCCCGCCGACCGCCCTGACCGGACTGGCACCCGACGGCCTGGACTGCCTGCGCACCCTCATCGTCGGCGGCGAGGCGTGCACGGCCCCCCTGACCGCCCGCTGGGCGCCGGGCCGACGCATGTTCAACGCCTACGGCCCCACCGAGGCCACCGCCTGCGTCACCATGAGCGCGCCCCTGCGCCCCGGCGCCGAGCCGCCCATCGGCACCCCGCTCCACGGCGTCCGCACCCACGTCCTGGACACCCTGCTCAGGCCGGTCCCGCCCGGCGCGACGGGGGAGCTGTACGTGGCCGGGCCCGGCGTCGCCCAGGGCTACCTGGGCCGCCCGGGGCTGACCGCCGAACGCTTCACCGCCGAGATCGGCGGCGCCCCCGGCAGCCGGATGTACCGCACCGGCGACCTGGTCTCCCGCACGGCGGACGGTTCCCTGCGCTACCACGGCCGCGCCGACGACCAGGTCAAGGTGCGCGGCTTCCGGGTCGAGCCGGGGGAGATCGTGGCCGCGCTCCAGGCGCTGCCGGAGGTCGGCTCCGCCGCCGTGATCCTCCGCCAGGACGACCCGGCCGGACCCCGCCGGCTCGTCGCCTACGTCACCCCCGCCGCCACCGGCGACACGGCGGACGGCTCCCCGGACCCCACGCCCGGAGCTACGGAGGGCGGCCCCGTCGCCCCCACACCCGCCGGCACAGTAGGTCCCCTCGATCCCGACGCCCTGCGCACGGCCCTCGCGCGCGCCCTGCCCGACCACATGGTGCCCGCCGCCTTCGTCACCGTCGCCGGGCTGCCGGTGACCGCGCACGGCAAGCTCGACCGCGACGCCCTGCCCGCACCCGACTTCAGCGCCTCCACCGGGCAGGCCGCACCCGAAGGGCCCATCGAGGAGACCCTCGCCGGCCTCTTCGCCGACCTGCTCGCCCTGCCGTCCGTGGGGGCCGAGGACAGCTTCTTCACCCTCGGCGGGGACAGCATCCTCTCCATGCAACTGGTGGCCCGCGCCCGTGCGGCCGGGCTCCGCCTCACCCCGCGCGAGGTCTTCGAAGCGAGGTCGGTACGGGCACTGGCCGCGCTGGCCGCCGAGCGGGAACCCGCCACGGCCGCCCGTACTCAGGCCCCCGCCGTCCCGGCCACCGGCCCCGCGCCTCTCACCCCCATCATGCGCTGGCTCGCCGAACGTCCGGGCCCCACCGGCCGGTTCAGCCAGTCGATGCTGCTCACCCTGCCACCGCACATCGAGACCACGACGACACGACGGGTACTCGACGCCCTCCTTGACCACCACGACATGCTGCGGGCCCGCATCGACCTGGTGGCCGGGACGTTCCTGATCCCGGAGCCCGGTGAGGCGACGCGGCTCCCGCTGGTCGACGAGGGCGTGTGGGACCCGCGGTCCGGCCCGGACGGCATGGCCCGCGAGGTCGACGAGGTGGCCGCCCGACTCGACCCGGCCGAGGGGCACATGCTGTGTGCCCGCCACTACCCGGGGAGCGGGGGCGACCCCGGCAGGCTGCTGCTGGTCGTCCACCACCTGGCCGTGGACAGGGTCTCCTGGCGCATCCTGCTCGACGACCTCGCCCAGGCGGGACGCGGGGTGTCGCAGGGCCGTGTTCCCCAACTGGACACGGTACCCACCTCGTTCAGGTCCTGGGCGCTCGCGCTGGAACGGGCGGCCTCTCGTCGCACCGCCGAACTCCCCCTCTGGCAGGAGGTCCTGGCCGCCCCCGACCGGCTCCCCGCCGCGACGGCGTACACCCGGCCGGACCTGGGCACGGTCGCCGACGCCCGCCACCTGACCCGGACCCTGGACGGCGGGCACACCCGCACCCTGCTCACCGGGGCGGCCGAACGCCACGGGGCGCGGGTCCAGGACCTGCTGCTCACCGCGGTGGCTCGCGCCGTACGCGAGTGGAGCGGGCGCGACCACGTGGACTTCGCCGCCCATGTGGAGGGCCACGGCCGGGAGCAGCAGATCGAGGACGGCGCCGACCTCTCGCGCACCGTCGGCTGGTTCACCAGCCTCTACCCCGTACGCCTGGTGGCCACGGCCGCCGAACCCCCGGCCGCCACCCTCGCCCGCACCCGGGACCACCTGGAGCGGCTGCCCGACAGCGGGATCGGATACGGGCTGCTGCGCCACCCGGACCCTGCCGCCCCCTCCCCGGAACGCCTCGGCCACGCGCACGAAGGACCCGCCCTCGCCTTCAACTACCTGGGCCGGTTCGCCACGGCACCCGGTGGCGGGGGAGAGCCGTGGAGCCCGGCGCCCGAGGCGGGCGTGCTCGGCGGCGCGATCGACGACACGCTCGCCATGGCCCACGCCGTGGAGATCGACGCCCTCACCCGCGACACCCCCCAGGGGCCCTTGCTGGACACCCGGCTGACCTGGTCACCGGCCGCCCTGGACGAGGCGGCGGCCCATGCCCTCGCCGACTGCTGGGAGCGGGCGCTGACCGCGCTCGCCACCGACGGGCCACCACCCGGGCGCGGACCCGGATCCGCACCCGCCCACGGGCTGTCCCCCCTCAGCCCCGAACAGACCGCGATGCTCGAAGCCCGATGGAGGAACCGGTGAGCGTGGACCACGGCCTGGAAGACATCCTTCCGCTGGCACCCCTTCAGGAAGGCCTGCTCTTCCACGCGGACCTCTCCGGCGCGAGCACCGGCCCGGCCACGGGCGAGGGGCTCGACGTCTACACCATGCGTCTGGTCTTCCGCCTCGACGGCGACCTCGACACCACAGCCCTGCGCCGGGCGATGGACACGGTGCTCGACCGCCACGCCCACCTGCGGGCGGCCTTCCTCCAGGAAGGGCTGGACCGGCCCGTCCAGGTGATCCCCCGGGACGTCGAGGTGCCCTGGCGGGAACTCGACCTGCGCGGCGCCGGCCCGGAGCGGCGGCGGGCCGAGGAGGAGCGGGTCCTCGAGGAGGAACGCGCCCACCGCTTCGACCCCACCCGGCCCCCGCTCCTCCGGCTCACCCTGCTGCGCCACGCCGACCAGGACCACACCCTGATCCTCACCGCCCACCACGTCCTGCTCGACGGCTGGTCGGTGCCCCTGCTCGGCAAGGAGCTGTTCACCGCCTACGCCCAGCACACCAAGGCCCCCGCCGCGCCCGCTCTCCCGGCCGTGCGGCCCTACCGCGACTTCCTGGCCTGGCTCGCCGCCCAGGACCGCCCGGCCGCGGAGGCCGCCTGGTCCCAGCCGCTGGCCCCGCTGACCGGGCCCACCCTCCTGGTCCCCGCCCCCGCGGGCGGTGCCGTGGCCGAACCACCGCTCCAGCTGGACCTGCGGCTCTCCGCCGCCACCGCCGAAGGGCTGGCCGCGTTCGCGGCCTCCCGGCAGCTCACCGTGGCCGCCGTCCACCAGGCCGCCTGGGGCATCACGCTGGCCCGCCTCACCGGCCGGGCGGACGTCACCTTCGGGACCACCGTCTCCGGCCGGCCGGCCGATCTCGACGGGGTGGAGTCCATGATCGGACTGTTCATCAACACCCTGCCGGTGGTCGTCCACGCACCCCCGCGCGCGCCGCTGGCCGACATCGCGACCGCGCTGCACGCCGACCGTACGAAGCTCCTCGGGCACGAGCACCTCGGGTTGCAGCACATCC
This sequence comes from Streptomyces sp. NPDC007346, assembly GCF_040703535.1. Lineage (NCBI taxonomy): Bacteria > Bacillati > Actinomycetota > Actinomycetes > Kitasatosporales > Streptomycetaceae > Streptomyces > Streptomyces sp. NPDC007346. The sequence continues at coordinate 37,797 of NZ_JBEYKR010000036.1, read as the reverse complement.
AGCAACTCGCCGGGCACGGCGAGCTGTTCGACACCCTGCTCGTGGTGGAGAACTTCGGCGTCGACAGCCGGGGGCTCGCCGAGGCCCAGGCCGCCGGAGGTCTCACCGTGCGCTCGGTGCGCGGCGAGGACGCCACGCACTACCCCGTTACCGTCGTCGTCCACCCCGGCCCCGAGCCGAAGATCGCCCTGCGCCACCGCCCCGACCTGCTCACCGCCGACCGGGCCCGCGCCCTCGGCACCGCCTACGTACGCGTCCTGGACGCCCTGGCCACCGACCCCGCCGCCCCGGCCGGCACGGTGGACCTGCTCTCGGCGCAGGACCGCCGCCGCGTCCTGGAGGACGGCGACGCCCTCACGCCGGCGGAGCCGGACGAGGAGCCGGACGAGGAGAGCATCCCGGACCGGTTCGCCGCAGCCGTCGCCCTGGACCCCGACGCCACGGCCGTGACCGACGGGTCCGTGACGACCAGCTACCGCGAACTCGCCGCCGAGTCCGACCGGATCGCCCGCCTGCTGCACGCGCGCGGCGCCCGCCCCGGCACCCTGGTCGCGCTCGCCCTGGACCCCTCCACCGCGCAGATCGCCGCGATCCTCGGCGTGCTGAAGACCGGCGCCGCCTACCTGCCGCTGCCCACCGACGCCCCGGCCGACCGGATCGGCCGCCAACTGGCCACCGCTCGGCCCGTGGTGGGCCTGACCACCTCCCGGTACCGGGACGCACTGCCCCCGGCCGACGGCAGCGGGACGGGCCGCCCCGGAGCCGGCTGGCTGGCGCTGGAGGCCGTACCCGACCCGGAACCCTCGGCGTACCCCGCACCCCGCGTCCCCCGCAACGCCGCCGCGTACGTGATCCACACCTCCGGCTCCACCGGCCGCCCCAAGGGCGTGGTCGTCGAGCACGGCAACGTTCTCCGGCTCCTGGACACCACCGACGAGGACTTCGGCTTCGGCCCCGGGGACGTATGGACGCTCTTCCACTCCTACGCCTTCGACTTCTCCGTCTGGGAGATCTTCGGAGCCCTGCTGTACGGCGGCCGGCTCGTCATCGTCCCGCGTGAAGTGACCCGCGCCCCCGAGGAGTTCGCAGCCCTCCTGCACCGCGAGCACGTCACCGTGCTCAACCAGACCCCCTCCGCCTTCCACCAACTCGCCGACGTTCTGCTGGAGAAGCCCAAGGACGGTGAACTCTCCCTGCGCACCGTGGTGTTCGGCGGTGAGGCGCTGGAGCCTGAGCGGCTGGGGGAGTGGTGGCGGCGGTACGGGGACGAGGGCCCCGAACTCGTCAACATGTACGGCATCACCGAGACGACCGTGCACGTCACCCACCGGGTCCTGGACCACGCACCGGCCCCCGCCGGGGCGCACGAGGCGCGCAGCCCCGTCGGACGGCCCCTGGAAGACCTCGCCGTACGGCTGCTGGACAGCTCGCTCCAGCCGGTCGCCCCCGGTGCGACGGGCGAGCTGTACGTCGCCGGCCCCGGCCTGGCGCGCGGCTACCTGGGCCGGTACGCCCTCACCGCCACGCGCTTCGTCGCCGACCCGTTCGGCGGGCCCGGCTCCCGGATGTACCGCACCGGAGACCTGGCCCGCTGGACGGCGGACGGGGAGCTCGACCACCTCGGCCGCGCCGACGAGCAGGTGCAGATCCGGGGCTTCCGGGTGGAGCCGGGAGAGGCGCGGGCCGCCCTCGCCGCGCTGGACGAGGTGGCCGACGCCGTTGTCCTCGCGCGCCCCGCCCCCGGCGGCGGGACCAGGCTCCTCGGCTACGTCACCCCCGCCGACGGCCCGGTCGACCCGGCCCGCCTCCGCGAGGCCCTGCGCGAGAGCCTGCCCGACCACCTCGTCCCCGCCGCCGTCATCGCCGTCGACCGCTGGCCGCTGACCGGCAACGGCAAGCTCGACCGCAGCGCCCTGCCCGACCCGGAGGACACCACCACGGGCGGCCGACCGCCCGCCACCGCGCAGGAGGAGATCATCGCCCACCTGTACGCGGAGATCCTGGAACGCGAACACGTGGGCGCCGACGACGACTTCTTCGCCCTCGGCGGCCACTCCCTGCTGGCGACCCGGCTCGCCTCCCGCATCCGCTCGGCGCTCGACGTGCGGCTCTCGGTGCGCGACGTCTTCGAGGCCGGGACCGTCGCCGCGCTCGCCCGCCGCACCCGGGGCGCCGAAGCCGCCCCCGTACCCCTGAAGCCCCGCCCCCGCCCCGCCACCCTGCCGCTCTCGCCGGCCCAGCGGCGGCTCTGGTTCCTCCAGCAGCTCCACGGCGTCGGCGCCGACTACACCATCCCGTTCGCCGCCCGGCTGACCGGACCGCTCGACACCGCCGCCCTGCGCGCCGCCCTCACCGACGTGGTGACCCGGCACGAGTCCCTGCGCACCGTCTTCCCCGCCACCGACGGGCAGCCGCGCCAGCACATCGTGGACGCGGGTGACCTGCCGCCGCTGCTGGCCGTGGTCGAATCCACCGGCCGCGACGACGAGATCGAGCTCTTCACCGAGGAGATGGCCCGCACGCCCTTCGACGTCGAGCGGGACGTGCCGTTGCGCGCCGGACTGCTGCGGCTCGCCCCCGACCAGCACGTGATCGTGCTCGTCGTCCACCACATCGCCGCCGACCAGTGGTCGGCCCGCCCCCTGCTCACCGACCTGGCCACCGCCTACGCGGCACGCCGCGCCGGCCGCGCCCCCACCTGGCCGCCGCTGCCGGTCCAGTACGCCGACTTCACCCTCTGGCAGCGGGAGACCCTCGGCTGGGACGACGGCTCCCCGCTCCCCGGCGGCGCCCTGGCCGCCCAGCTCGACCACTGGCGCGAGCACCTGCGCGATCTGCCCGCCGAACTGGAGCTGCCCACCGACCACCCGCGCCCGCCCGTCCCCAGCCACCGGGGCGGATTCATCCGCTTCACCGTCCCGGCCGAGGTCCACACGGCGATGCGCGCCCTGGCCCGCACCGAGTCGGTCTCGCTGTTCATGGTCGCCCACGCGGCCCTGGCCACCCTCCTGTCCCGCACCGGATCGGGCCGGGACATCGTCATCGGCACACCCGTCGCCGGACGCCACGACACCGCTCTCGACGACCTGGTCGGCTTCTTCGTCAACAACCTGGTCCTGCGCGCCGACCTGACCGGCGACCCGTCCTTCCGCGACCTCCTGCGAAGGGTCCGGGAGACCGACCTCGCCGCCTACGCCCACGCCGACGTCCCCTTCGAGCACCTCGTCGACGCCCTCGCCCCGCACCGCTCGCTCGCCCGCCACCCGCTCTTCCAGGTGATGCTGGCGTACGAGAACCGGCAGGCGGGCGAGATCGGGCTGCCCGGCCTCACCACGACGACCGTCCCGGCGCGCGGCCGCTCCGCCAAGTTCGACCTGACCTTCACCCTGGCCGAACGCGACGGCACCGACGGCCTCGAAGGCGTCCTGGAGTACGCCGAGGACCTCTTCGAACCGGCCACCGCGCAGGCGCTCGCCGACCGCCTCGTACGCGTCCTGGCGGCGGCCGTCAGCGACCCCGCCGCCCCCCTGCGCCGGCTGGAGATCCTCAGCCCCGCCGAACGCGCCTCGCTCATCGGCGCCCCCGAGGCCGCCGCCGTACCGCAGGGCGACGCCCCCGCCACCCTCCCCGGCCTCTTCGCCGCCCAGGCAGCCGCACACCCGGACGCCCCCGCGCTCGCCGGACCCACCCTCACCGCCGGCCATCGCGCCGAACTGGACTACCGGAGCCTGGACGCCGCCGCGAGCGCCCTGGCCCGCACCCTCACCGGCCACGGCGTACGCGCCCAGGGGCGGGTCGCCGTCATGCTGCCCCGCACGGTCGAGGCCGTCGTCGCGCTCCTCGCGGTGGCGAAGACCGGAGCCGTCTACGTCCCCGTCGACCCGGGTTACCCCGCCGAGCGGATCGCCCACATGCTCACCGACGCGGAACCCGCACTCATCCTCACCGCGCCCGGCGCACCCACCCCGGAAGGCGCCCCCTGCCTCGGCGGCGTGCCCCGCCTGGAGCTGGACAGCTCCCTGCTCACCCGGTCCGCCGACGACCCCGGCCACTGGCGCGGCCTGCGCCCCGACGCGGCGGCCTACGTCATCTACACTTCGGGCTCGACCGGCACGCCCAAGGGCGTCGTCGTCACCCACACCGGGCTGCCCGCCCTCGCCCGTACGCTCACCGAGGCCTTCGCCACCGGACCGGGCTCCCGCGTCCTCCAGTTCGCCTCGCTGAGCTTCGACACCTCCGTATGGGAGATCGTCATGGCACTGGCGGCCGGGGCGGCCCTGGAGATCGTGCCCGCCGAACAGCGCCTGGGCGAACCGCTCGCCCGCTTCCTCGCCGAGCACCGCGTCACCCACCTCACCGTGCCGCCCGCCGTCCTCGCCGCGCTCCCCGAGGACGCCGTCGCCCCCGGCACCACGCTCGTCGTCGCCGGAGAGGCCTGCACCCCGGCCCTGGTCCGCGCCTGGGCCGGCCGCACCCGCATGTTCAACTCCTACGGCCCCACCGAGACCACCGTCGACGCCACCCTGTGGCGCTGCACCACGGACGGGCTCAGCGGCGACGACAACAGCCCCGTACCCGTCGGCACCGCCGTCGCGGAGAGCGCCGTGTACATCCTGGACGCCGCCCTGTGCTTGGTACCGCCCGGCACCCCCGGCGAGCTGTACGTCGCCGGCTCCGGGCTCGCCCGGGGCTACCGGGGCCGCCCGGGGCTCACCGCCGGCCGCTTCCTCGCCGACCCGTACGGCCCGCCCGGCTCCCGCATGTACCGCACCGGCGACCTGGCCCGGCTCCGCGGCGACGGCGAACTGGAGTACCTGGGCCGCGCGGACCACCAGGTGAAGCTGCGCGGCTTCCGCATCGAGCTGGGGGAGATCGAGTCCGCCCTGACCGCCCTGCCGGGGGTACGCCAGGCCGCCGCCGTCCTGCGCGAGGACCGGCCCGGCAGCAGGCTGCTCGCCGCATACGCCGTCGCCAAGGACGGCACGCAGCTGGACCCCGGCGCACTGCGCGAGGCGCTCGCCCGGCGGCTCCCCGACTACGCCGTCCCGGCCACCCTCACCGTGCTGCCCGCTCTCCCGCTCGGCCCCACCGGCAAGGTGGACCGCGCGGCCCTGCCCGCCCCGGTCACCTCGTCGGACGAGGACACCGTGCCCCTGGAAGGGGCGGCCGCCGAGCTGGCCGCCCTCTTCGCCGACATCCTGCGCCTGGAGAGCCCGCCCGGCGGGGACGACTCGTTCTTCGCCCTGGGCGGCGACAGCATCAGCTCCATCCAACTGGTCTCCCGCGCCCGGCGGTCGGGGATCGAGGTGAGCGCCCGGCAGGTCTTCGAGCACCCCACCCCGCGCGCCCTCGCCGGGGCACTCGCCCCGCGCGCCGGCACACCGGCCGACCGCACCGAGCCCAGGGCGGACGCACCCGCGCCGGCCCCGTTCACCCCGCTCATGCACTGGCTGCGCCGCAGCCCCGAGCACTGGGCCGGCTTCCACCAGTCGATGCTGGTCACCGTCCCGGCCGACCTCACGGCCGAGCGGCTGCGCACCGCGCTGAGCCACCTCCTGGACACCCACGACCTGCTGCGCGCCACCGTCACCACCGACGCGGAGCAGCCGCTCCTCACACCCGCCGGCACCGGCCCCGACCCGGCATCCCTGCTCACCGTCGTGCCCGTCACCGGGGACGAGAGCGAGCTGCGAGGGGCCATCGAGGCCCACTCCCGGGCACGCGCCGCCGAACTCGGCCCGGATACGGGGCAGTTGCTGCGGGCCGTGTGGTTCTCGCGCGGCCCGGGGCGGGACGGACGGCTGCTGCTGCTCGTGCACCACCTCGCCGTCGACGGGGTGTCGTGGCGGATCCTGCTGCCCGATCTCGCCCACGCCGTCACCACCGGCACACCCCCGGCCCGCCCCACGACCTCCTTCGCCCACTGGGCGGGCGCCCTGTACGAGGACCCCGCGCGGTTCGCCGCCGAGCGGGACCACTGGGCGGCCACCCTCCAGGACGCGCCCGCGCCCCTCGCTCCCCGCGACGCGGCGACCGCCCGGCACACCCCCGGCGAGCTGCGCACCGAACTCCCCCCGAAGATCACCGCACCGCTGCTCGCCGCGACGGCCGCCGCCTTCCACGCCCGCCCCGACGAACTCCTCCTGGCCGCCCTCGTCCAGGCGATCGGAGGCGAGGACGCGCTCCTCGTCGACCTGGAGTCCCACGGCCGCCACGAGGAGCTGGTGGCGGGCACCGACCTCTCCCGTACCGTGGGCTGGTTCACCACGCAGTACCCCGTACGCCTGCACCCCGGCAGCGGATCCGTCGGCCAGGACGTCAAGCACGTCAAGGACCGGCTTTCCGCCGTCCCCGGCCGGGGCACCGGCTACGGGGCGCTGCACGCGCAGGCGCCGAGCGGCGCCCAGATCGCCTTCAACTACCTGGGCCGCTTCACCGCCGACACCCCCGACGGCCACTGGGCTCCCGCCCCGGAATCGGACGCCGTGCACGCCGGGCCGCTCCCCGTCCTCCTGGGCGGACACGTCCTGGACCTCAACGCCTCGGTCCTGGACGGCCCGCAGGGCCCCGTCCTCACGGTCCGCTGGACCTACGCCGCCGACCTCCTCGGCCCCGACCGGGTCCGCGCCCTCGCCGACCGGTTCACCGCGGCCCTGGGCGAACTCGTCCGGCGCAGCGGCGAACCCGGCTTCGCCGGACACAGCCCCGCCGACTTCGCGGTGCCGCTGCTCCAGGAGGAGATCACCGAACTGGAGGCGGACCGCCCCGGACTCGACGGCGTCCTGCCCCTCACCCCCCTCCAGCACGGCCTCGCCTACCACGCCCTGACCGAGGACCAGGCCGGGCCCGATCTCTACGTGGTCCAGCTGGAGCTGGAGCTCACCGGCCCCCTCGACCCCGCCCGGCTGCGCCGTGCCGCCCGCACCGTCGTGGGCCGGCACGCCAATCTGCGGGCCGGATTCCGCCGGCTGTCCACCGGACGGCTGGTGCAGTACACGAGTGCCGACGCCGCACCGGAGTGGACCGAGCACGATCTGCGGGAGCGCCCCGCCGACCTGGGCGCTCTCGTCGCGGACGACCGCGCGCGCCGCTTCGACCCGGACCGCCCACCGCTGCTGCGCCTCACCCTGATCCGCACCTCCGACGACCGGTGGCGGCTCCTGCTCACCAGCCACCATCTGCTGCTCGACGGCTGGTCCTCCCCGCTGCTCCTCACCGACCTCTTCGACGCCTACGCCGGTCGGCCCCCGGTCCACCGCCGCCCGTTCACCGACTACGCGCACTGGCTCACCACCCGCGACCGGGCGTCCGCCGAAGCCGCCTGGCGCACCGCCCTGGACGGGGTCACGGAACCCACCCTGACCGCGCCCCTCTCCCCGGCCGCTCCCTCCGCCGCGCCGGCCACCGCACTGATCCCGCAGGAGACCGGGACCGTGCTCGACACGGACCTCACCTCCGCGCTCCAGCGGCACGCGCGGGCGAAGGGCACCACCCTGAACACCGTCGTCCAGGCCGGCTGGGGGCTCGTCCTGGCCCGCCTCACCGGCCGCGACGACGTGGTCTTCGGCAGCGCCGTCTCCGGCCGGCCCGCCGAACTCGACGGCGTGGAAGGCATGCTGGGGCTGTTCGTCAACACGCTGCCCACCCGCGTACGGACCGACCCCGCCCGCCCGCTCGGCGACGCGGTCACCGATCTGCACACCCGCCAGGTCGCCCTGCTCGACCACCAGCACCTCGGACTGGCCGACATCCAGCGCCTGCTGTCCCTGCCGGTGCTGCTGGACACCATGACCGTCTTCGAGAACTACCCCTTCGACGACGAGGCCCTCACCGGCAGCGAACGCGCGGCCGGGCTCGACGTACGCGGTGTCGGCGGGCGGGACGCCACCCACTATCCGCTCACGCTCGCCATCACCCTGCGGGGGGATCGGCTGAGGCTCGTCCTCAAGCACCGCCCCGACCTGTACGACACGGACGCCGCCCGGCGCGTCCTGGACCTGCTGACCCGGGCCCTGGACCACCTCGCCCACCGGCCCGAGACCCTCGCCGGGCGGGTGGACCTCGCTGACGACACGGCGGCCCAGGCGAACGCGGGGACCGCCCCGGCCGCGACCACCGACGGACCGGGACGCGCCCCGGCCACCGACGAGCAGGGGTGCGCCGCCACGGTCGCCGCCCTCGCCGCCGCCGAGCCGGACGCCGTCGCCGTACGCACGCTCGGCGGTGGCGGCGGGAGCGTGAGCTACGGCGAACTCGCCACGCGGGCAGCCGGGTTCGCGCGGCGGCTGCGGGTGGCCGGCGCCGGACCCGAGAGGGTCGTCGCCGTCCTCCTGCCCCGTTCGGTGGAGCTGGTGACCACCGAACTCGCCGTCGCCTGGACGGGAGCGGCCTGCCTGCCGCTGCATCCCGACTGGCCCGCCGAGCGCATCCGTACGGTCCTCGGCGCGTCCGGCGCGGTCGCGCTGGTGTGCCTCCCCGGCGCCGATACCGCCGCGTACGCTCCGCCGCCGGTGGTGCACCCGCCCGTCGAAGAGCCCACGGCCCGGCGCGGCCCCTGGTCGCCGCCCGCCGGGCCCGCGCCGGACCGGCTGGCGTACGTGATGTACACCTCCGGCTCCACCGGGGAGCCCAAGGGCGTCGGCGTCCCCGAGCGCGCCGTGCTCGCCCTCGCCTCCGACAGCCGGTTCACCGGTGAGGCGTACCGCCGGACGCTGGTCCACTCGCCGCACTCCTTCGACGCGGCCACCCACGAGATCTGGGGGACCCTGCTGCGCGGGGGCGAACTCGTGCTCGCCCCCGACGAACCGCTGGACCCGGCCCGCTGGCACGAGCTGCTGACCCGCGACGCGGAACAGGCCGGGGGAGTGGGGGCCGCCTGGTTCACCGCCGGGCTGTTCGCCCTCCTCGCCCAGGACGCCCCGGAGACCTTCACCGCCCTGCGCGAGGTGTGGACCGGCGGCGACGTCGTGTCGCCCGCCGCCGTGAGTGCCGCCCTGCGTGCCGCGCCCGGCCTGCGCGTCGTCAACGGGTACGGGCCGACCGAGACCACCACGTTCGCCACCGCCCACGCGGTGGACCCGGGCACGCCCGGCGACGTCCCGCTCCCGATCGGACGGCCCCTGGACGGCATGACCGCCCGGGTGCTCGACTCGGCGCTGCGGCCCGTCCTGCCCGGTGTCCCGGGTGAGCTGTACGTCGGCGGGTCGGGGCTCGCCCGCGGCTACCACCGGCGCCCCCGGCTCACCGCCGAACGTTTCGTCGCCGACCCGTACGGAGCGCCGGGGGAGCGGCTGTACCGCACGGGTGACCTGGTGCGTGTCCGGCCCGACGGGGCCCTGGACTTCCTGGGCCGCGCGGACGACCAGATCAAGCTGCGCGGACACCGCGTCGAGCCCGGCGAGACCGAGGCCGCGCTGCTCGCGCAGCACGGGGTCGCGCGTGCCGCCGTCGTCCTGCGCACGGACCTGCCCGGCGGCCCCGCACTCATCGGCTACGTCGTCCCGGACGCGCCCCTGGACCTGGAGGCTCTGTGCGACCGGCTCGCCGCCCACCTCCCCGACTACCAGCTCCCCGCCGCTCTCATGGCCCTGGAGGCCCTCCCGCTCACCGAGAACGGCAAGCTCGACCGCGGCGCCCTGCCCGCACCGGCGCGGGCCGGGACGGACCGGGCCACGGGCGAGCCCCTGGACCAGCGCACCGAGCTGCTCCGCCGTCTCTTCGCGGACGCGCTCGACCTGTCCGCACTCGGCCCGCACGACGACTTCTTCGACCACGGCGGGCACTCGCTGACCGCGATGAGCCTGGTCGGGCGGGTCAGGGCCGTGCTGGGTGCGGACCTGACCGTGGCGCAGCTCTTCACCGCCCGCACCCCCGCCGCCACCGCGGCCCTGCTCCGCGACGCGCGGCGGCCCGCCCTGGTCAGAGGGGTGCCTGCCGGTGCCCCGCGCCCCGCCGAACCGCCCCTCTCCGCCGCGCAGCAGCGCCTGTGGTTCCTCCACCGGCTCGACGACGAGCCCACCGCCGCCTACAACGTGCCCATCGCCCTGCGCCTGGCCGGGACGCTGGGCCCGCGGGCCCTGGCCCAGGCCCTGTCGGACCTGGCCGCCCGCCACGAGGTGCTGCGTACGGTCTTCCCCGAACGCGAGGGCCGCGCCGTGCAGCACATCCTCGCGCCGGGCGACGCCCCCGTACCCCTGACCGTACGGACGGTGGCGGAGCCGGAGCTGGACGCGGCCCTCTCCGAGGCCGCCACCCGGCCCTTCGCGCTGGAGACGGAGACCCCGCTGCGCGCCGCCGTGCTCCGGGTGGACGCCGAGGGGCAGGAGGACCGGCACGACGTGCTGCTCCTGGTGCTGCACCACATCGCCGGGGACGAATGGTCCGTACGCCCCCTCCTGGACGACCTGGCCACCGCCCTCGCCGCCCGCACCGGACAGCGGGAGCCGGACTGGGAGCCGCTGCCCGTCCAGTACGCGGACCACACGCTCCGGCAGCGGGAGCTGCTGGGCGCGGAGGGCGACGAGGAGAGCGAGATCGCCCGCCAAGTGCGGTACTGGCGCGAACAGTTGGCCGCTCTGCCGCCCGAGGTGCCGCTCCCGCTGGACCGGCCGCGCCGGCCGGAGACCGGCTACGACGGCGGCATCGTCGAGTTCGGCCTCTCCGAGGAGGCCGCGTCAGGGCTGCGGCGGCTCGCCTCCCGTACCGGCGCGACCCCGTTCATGGTCGCCCACGCGGCGCTCGCGCTCCTCCTGCACCGGATCGGCTCCACCGACGACGTGCCCGTCGGCACCCTCGTCGCCGGCCGCGACGACGCCTCGGTCCACGACCTGGTCGGGTTCTTCGTCAACACCCTCGTCCTGCGTACGGACCTGGGCGGCGACCCGACCCCCGCCCAGCTCGTGGCCCGCGCCCGGGACACCACCCTGGCCGCGCTCGACCACGCGGACCTTCCGTTCGAGCGGCTGGTGGACCTGCTGGACGTCGAACGCTCCCTGGAACGTCACCCGTTGTTCCAGGTGATGCTCAACTACCAGACCCGGACCACCGAAGGGCCGGAGCTGTCCGGACTGAGCAGCACACCGGTGGCCGTGCACACCCGGACCGCCAAGTTCGACCTCACCCTCACCCTCGTCCAGGAACCGGGCGCCGAAGGCGCGTTGAACGGGGGCATCACCTACCGCACCGGACTCTTCGACGAGGCGACCGTCAGGCAGCTCGCCGGCTGGTACCAGCGGATCCTGACCGCCTTCGCCGAGCGGCCCGACCGCCCGGTCTCCACCTGCCGGCTGCTCGCGGACGACGAACACCACCGGCTGGTCACGGAGTGGAACCGCGCCGAGGAGCCGGTGGAACCTCTGCCGATCGCGCGGGAGTTCGCGGCGCGCGCGGCCCGCACACCCGAGGCCGCCGCGCTCATCGCCGGCCCGGACACCCTCACGTACGGCGAACTGCTGGAGCGGGCACAGGGATTGGCCGCACGCCTGCGGGGCCACGGGGTACGGCACGGCGAGCCCGTCGCCGTCCTGCTGCCCCGCTCGGCGCAGCTGGTGACAGCGGCCCACGCCGTGCTCCAGGCCGGCGGCGCCTACCTGCCCCTGGACCCGGCCCACCCCGCGCAGCGCATCGCCACCATGCTCAGCGACCAGCCACCGCTGGTGGTGATGACGGACAGCGCCCACCTGGGCCTGGTGCCGGACGGGCTCGGCTGCCCGGTGCTGCTGCTCGACGACGCAAAATCCCCCGCCCCGGCGGCCCCCGCCTTCGAGCCCGCCGACCCTCATCCGGCGCAGCCCGCCTACATCCTGCACACCTCCGGTTCCACCGGCCGCCCCAAGGCCGTCGTCGTGCCGCACGGCGCGCTGGCCAACCGGCTCGCGTGGACCCAGCGGCGCTTCCCCCTCGGCCCGGGGGACCGGATGCTCGCCAAGGCGGCCCCCGGCTTCGACGTATCGGTCTGGGAGCTGACCGGCCCGCTGCTCGCCGGCGCGGCCGTCGTCCTCGCGGGCCCCGACGCCCACCGGGACCCCGCCCACCTGGCCCGGCTCATCCGCGAACACGAGGTCCACGCGGTCCACTTCGTGCCCTCACTGCTCACCCTCTTCGCGGCGGAGCCGGAGGCCGCGCACTGCACCTCGCTGCGGTGGATCTTCAGCGGCGGCGAAGCGCTCACCGACGCCCTCGTGCAGCGCTGCGCGGAGGTCTTCGCCGCACCGGTCGTCAACCAGTACGGACCCACCGAGGCGGCCGTCGACGTCACCGCCCGGCCCGCCGTCCCCGGCGAACAGCCCTTCGTCCCGCTCGGCGCCCCGGGAGCCGGAACCCGCGCCTACGTCCTGGACGCACGGCTGCGACCCCTGCCGCCCGGTGTGGGCGGGGAACTCTACCTGGGAGGCGCCCAGTTGGCGCTGGGCTACCTCGGCAGGGGAGGGCAGAGCGCCGAACGCTTCGTCGCCGACCCGTTCGGCCCCCCGGGGTCCCGGCTCTACCGCACCGGCGACCTGGCCCGCTGGAACCGCCGCGGTGAGCTGGAGTACCTGCGCCGCGCCGACGACCAGGTCAAACTGCGCGGCGTACGGATCGAACCGGAGGAGGTCCGGGCCGCGCTGCTGAGCCACCCCGCCGTCCGGGACGCGGCCGTCCTCGTCCGCGACGACCTGCCGGGCGCCGCACGCCTGGTCGGCTACGTCACCGTCCAGGACGCACCGGGGGGCCCGGCCGATGGCGTGGCCGGCCCCGCCGCCCTGCTCGCGCACACCGCCCGGCTGCTGCCCGCCGCCCTGGTCCCCTCCGACCTGGTGGTGCTCGACCGCTTCCCCCTGACCGTGAGCGGGAAGGTGGACCGGGCCGCACTGCCCGCGCCCGCCGTCGCGGAGCCCGGCGCACACGACATGCCGCAGGACGCGACGGAGAAGGTGTTCGCCGAACTCGTCGCCGATCTCCTGAAGTTGCCCGCCGTCGGACGGCACGACAGCTTCTTCAGCCTCGGCGGCGACAGCATCACCTCCATCGTGCTCGTCAGCGCGGCCCGGCGACGCGGGCTGGTGATCACCCCGCGCGACGTGTTCGAGCAGCGCACGGTCTCCGCCCTGGCAGGGGTGGCCCGCCGTGAGGAGGCCGTGACCCTGGTCCACGACCCGGGGGCCGGGACCGTGCCGCTCACACCCGTCATGCACGCGTTGCGCCGACGCGGCGGCGACCACCGCACGTACCACCAGTCGCTCCTGGTGACCACTCCGCCCGGCCTCACCCCCGAGCGGCTGCGCCGGGCGCTCGGCCGCCTCGTCGCCCACCACCCCGTCCTCGCCGCCCGCCTGGAGACGGCGGACCCCGACGCATGGACGCTGCACGTGCCCGAGGACCCGGCCCCCGGCGACGACCTGCTCCGCCACCTCCCTGCGACCGGACAGGGCGACGGGGCGCTCGCGGCCACCGTCACCGAGGCCTCGCGCACCGCCGTCGGCGAACTCGACCCGCACAGCGGCCGGATGCTGCGCGCGGTCCACTTCGACCAGGGCGAAGGCGAGCCCGGCCGGCTGCTGCTGACCGCCCACCACCTGGTGGTCGACGCGGTGTCCTGGCGGATCCTCCTTCCCGACCTCGCCCAGCTCTGCGCCGATCCGGAGGGCCCGCTGCCTCCGGTCGAGGTCTCCTTCCGCAGCTGGTCCCGGGCGCTGACCGCCTCGGCCGCCGACCGCCGAGACGAACTCCCGTACTGGAACGAGGTGCTCGGTGAGGGGAACCACGGTCCGTACGGTCGCCTGCCCGACCCCGCCACCGACACCCCGGACACCGTCCACCGGTTCACCACCACCGTGCCCGCCGCCCTGGCCGACCCGGTCCTCACCGAGGTGACCGAGGCCTTCCACTGCGGCGAGCAGGACGTCCTGCTGACGGCCTTCGTCCTCGCCCACAGCCGCTGGCGCTCCACCGGCAGCACGCTCGTCCTGCTCGAAGGGCACGGGAGGGACGCCGCCCTCCCAGGGGTCGCCGCCCCCGCCCGTACGGTCGGCTGGTTCACCAGCCAGTACCCGTTCCGGGCCGTGCTGCGGGACGCGGGGCCCGACACCACCATCGCGGATCCGCAGGCGGCGGGCCGGCTGCTCAAGCAGGTCAAGGAGCAGCTGCGCGCGGTCCCGGACCACGGGATCGGCTTCGGCCAGCTGCACCACCTGGATGCGGTGTCCGCGGCGGAGCTCGACGCCCGCCGCCAGCCGCTGACCGGCTTCAACTACCTGGGCCGTTACGACGTCGGCGAGAGCGACGGCCCCGCCCCCGGACCCTGGACCCCGAGCCCCGAGTCGTCCGCCGTGTGGCGTCCGGCCCCCGCGCTCGGCGTCCACACCGAGGTGGATCTCGACATCACCGCTCTGCGCCGCCCCTCGGGGACCGAACTCGCGGTCAGCTGGCATCACGCGAGCTTGCTCGTGAGCGACGAGGAGATCGCGGTCCTGGACCGCTGGTGGCGTACCGCCCTGGAGACCCTGGTGGCCGCCGCCCGTACACAGGCGGCCGGGCACACCCCGTCCGACCTCGGCCTGGTGTCGCTGAGCCAGGACGAAATCGATGAGTTCGAAGACGAGTGGAGGACCACGTGACCGGCGCACCCCAGGGACTGCAGGACATACTCCCGCTGTCCCCGCTCCAGCAGGGGCTCTACTTCCTGTCGTCCTACGACGACAGCGCGCTGGACGTGTACAACGTGCAGCTCGGCCTGGACCTGACGGGACCGCTCGACACGGGCCGTCTGCGCCGCTCCGCCGAGGCCCTCCTGACCCGCCACCCCAACCTCAAGGCGGCCTTCCGCACCCGGCGCAACGGCGACCCGGTCACCGTGATCCCGCACACGGTGACCGTCCCCTGGCAGGACACCGACCTGTCCGGCCTGGAGGCCGCCGAACGCGACCGGCGCGTGCGACGGCTCACCGACGCCGACCGGCACACCCGCTTCGACCTGGCACGGCCACCCCTGATCCGCTTCACCGCGATCCGGCTGGCCCCCGAACGGCACCGGCTGCTTCTCACCCACCACCACCTGCTGCTGGACGGCTGGTCCACCGCCCGCGTCGTCCAGGAGCTCTTCGCCCTGTACGCGGCCGACGGCGCGCCCACCGCCCTGCCCGAGGTCCGCCCGTACCGCGACTACCTGTCCTGGGCCGCCGCCCAGGACACCGAGGCGGACGAGCGCGCCTGGAGCCGGGCGCTGGCCGGTCTCGACGGCCCGACCGTGATCGCCCCCGGACTCGACGGGCAGCCCCAGGCCGAACCGGCGACGCTGGCCGTGGAGCCGGCACCCGGCTCCGCCGCCGGGCTGGTCGCCGCCGCACGGGCGCTGGACGTCACCGTGCCCGTCGTCGTACAGACCCTGTGGTCCCTGGTACTGGCCGACATGACGGGACGTCAGGACATCGTGTCCGGCACCACCGTGTCCGGGCGGCCCGCCGAACTGGCCGGGGCCGAGAACATGGTGGGGCTGTTCATCAACACCCTGCCGGTCCGGGTCGCACTCCGGCACGAGGAGACCCTCGCCGCGCTCGTCCGGCGCACGGCGGACGAACAGGCCGCCCTCCTCGCGCACCACCATGTCGCGCTCGCCCGGATCCAGAGGCTCGCCGGCTTTGGCGGCCCGCTCTTCGACACCCTGTGCGTGTTCGAGAACTACCTCGTCGACACCGGGACCGCCTCCGACCAAGCGCCCCTCGAACCGCAGGAGTTCGCCGGGCTGCGCGTCGAGGCGGTCACCGGGCAGGACGCCACCCACTACCCGCTCACCCTGGTCGCCGCCCCCGGCGCCGACGGGGGGCCGGTCCTCCGGCTGCGGTACCGCGGCGACGCCCTCACCGAACAGGACGCCGCACGGGTCGCCGCCCGGCTCCGCCGCGCCGTCGAGGAGTTCACCGCCGACCCGCACCGCCCGCTGCCCCGCACCGACCTCCTCACCCCCGAGGAGCGCGACCGGGTCCTGAACACCTTCAACGCCGACACCGTCGACGTCGAACCCGCCACCCTGCCCGTGCTCTTCGAGCGGCAGGCCGCAGCGCACCCCGACGAGCCCGCCGTCGAGGAGGGCGGACGCGTCCTCACGTACGCCGAACTGAACACCCGCGCCAACCGGCTCGCCCACGCCCTCATCGCGGCGGGCACCGGCCCGGAGGACGTCGTCGGCGTCGCCCTGCGCCGGAGCGCCGAGGTGTACGTCGCTCAGCTCGCCGTCGGCAAGGCGGGCGGCGTCTTCGCCCCGCTCGACCCGGATCAGCCCGCCGAACGGCTCGCCGGGCTGATCGCCGACAGCGGGGCCGCCGTCGTCCTCACCCACTCCGGCACCGACCACACCGCCTGGTCCGGCGGCGCCACCGTCGTCACGACCGACCGGCTGCCCGAGGCGCTGCCCGGCCACAACCCCACCGACGCCGACCGCCGGGCGCCCCTGCGCCTGCACAACGGCGCCTACCTCATCCACACCTCCGGCTCCACCGGCCGGCCCAAGGGCGTCCTCGTCGAACACCGCCCGCTCGTCGACCTCATCGCCTGGGCCCACGCCTGCTTCGCCACCGGGCCCGGCGACCGCGTCACCCAGTTCGCCTCCCCCAGCTTCGACGTCACCTTCTGCGAACTCGCCAACTCCCTCTTCTCCGGTGCCACCCTGGTGATCGTTCCCGAGGAGGAGCGGGCCGGAGCGCCGCTCGCCGACTTCCTGAACCGGGCGGCCATCACCCTCGCCGTGATCCCGCCGACCGTCGTCGCCTCCCTGCCGCCGGACGCCCTGCTCCCCGAAGGCATGAGCCTGATCGTCGGCACCGAGGCGCTGCCCCCCGAGACCGTCCGCACCTGGGCCCGCCGCCACCGGCTCTTCAACGCCTACGGGCCCACCGAGGCCGTCGTGAACTCCGCCACCTGGCAGGTGCCCGCGGGCTGGAGCGGGGGACCCGTCCCGATCGGGCCCCCGGACGTCAACAAGCGCGCCTACGTGCTCGACACGGCCCTGCGCCCGGTCGCCCCGGGCGTCCTGGGCGAGCTCTACATCGCCGGACCGGGCCTCGCCCGCGGCTACCTCGGCCGCCCCCTGATCACCGCCGACCGCTTCGTCGCCGACCCGTTCGGCCCGCCCGGGACCCGCATGTACCGCACCGGGGACCTGGCCCGCTGGAACGGGAAGGGCGAGCTGGAGTACGCCGGCCGCACCGACCACCAGCTGAAGATCCGCGGCTTCCGCGTCGAGCCCGGCGAGGTCGAGGCCCGCCTCACCGCCCACCCCGCCATCGCCCAGGCCGTCGTCACCGGCCACACCGACCCCCGGGGCGTCCGCCGGCTGGTCGCCCACGCCGTACCGGCCCAGGGCGAGCCCCCACGCCCGGCGGACATCATCGCCTGGGCCGCCGAGAGCCTGCCCGACCACATGGTCCCCGCGGCCGTGGTCCTCCTCGACGCCCTCCCGCTCACCGCGGCGAACAAGACCGACCGATCGGCCCTGCCCGCACCCGACTTCACCGCGACCGGCGGCGGCACCGCCCCGCGCACCGATCGGGAGAAGGAACTCGCCGCCCTCTTCGCCGAGATCCTCCACCTCCCCGAAGCCGGCGTCGAGGACAGCTTCTTCGCACTCGGCGGCGACAGCATCTCGGCCATCCAGCTCGTCGGCGCGGCCCGCCGCCGGGGCATCCGCTTCAGCCCCCGCGACGTCTTCGAACGGCGCACGGTCGAGCAACTCGCCGCCCTCGCCCGCACGGTGGACGAGGCGGCCGCACCCGTCGAGCGCACCGCGCGCAGCGCCCCGCTCACCCCCGTCCTGCGCCGGCTCGTCGAACGCGGCGGCCCTGTCACCGGCTACCACCAGTCCACCGTGCTCCACACCCCGCCCGGCGCGAACGCCGAGAGGATCGGCGCCGGACTGCTCCGGATCCTGGACCACCACGACGTCCTGCGCGCCCGGCTCACCGACCGCACCCTGGAGATCCCCGCCCCCGGCAGCAACCCCGGGCCGGCGCCGCTGACCCGGATCGACGCCGTCGAGACGGCCGACGAGGAGCTGCTGCCCACCCTGCGCGCCGAGGCCCGCGAGGCGGCCCGGCTGCTGGACCCGTACGCGGGTGCCATGGTCCGGGCGCTCTGGCTGGACGCCGGACCCGACCGGGGCGGACTGCTCGCACTCCTCATCCACCACGCGGTCGTCGACGGCGTCTCCTGGCGCATCCTCACGCAGGACCTGGCCACCGTCCTGGAAGCCGAGCGGCACGGCCACAGCGCCGAACTCCCGCCCGTGGAAACCTCGTTCGCCGACTGGGCGCAGGGCCTGGAACAGGCGGCGCTGGACCCCGGCCGGGTCGCGGAGGCCGCACACTGGGCCGCCGTCCTCGGTGACGGCACAGCGGCCCTGCCCGCCCTCGACCCGGCCCTCGACACCCTCGCCACGGTGCGGACGGTCTCCGTCGGCCTCACGCCCGAGCACACCCTGCCTCTCCTCACCGACCTGCCCGCACGCTTCCACGCCGGCCCCGACGAGTTCCTGGTCACCGCCCTCGCCCTGGCGCTTACCGCCTGGCGGGGCGACACCGGGCCCGTCGTCGTCGACATCGAGGGCCACGGACGCGCCGACCAACTGGTCCCCGGCGCCGAACTGTCCCGTACCGTCGGCTGGTTCACCGCCGTCCACCCCGTACGCCTGGACCTCGGCGGCCCCGGCTCCCGCACCCGGGGCGAGCTGGCCGCCGCACTCAAGCGGGTCAAGGAACAGCTGCGGGCCGCCCCCGACGGCGGCCTCGGACACGGCCTGCTGCGCCACCTCAACCCCGACCTGCGCGAGACCCTCGCCGCCCTGCCCGAACCCCGGATCGCCTACAACTACCTCGGGCGCTTCGGGAGTCCACGCACCGCTGAGGCGGCCGGCGCCCCCGCCCCCTGGAGCCCGGTCACCACCGGGTCCCTGGGCGGCGGAGCGGACGACGCGCTGCCCGCCTCGCACACCCTCACCCTCAACGCCTCCGTCGTGGACGGACCCGGGGGCCCCGCCCTCCAGGCCGGCTTCAGCTTCCCCGAACGCCTCCTGGACACCGCCGAGGCCGAGCGCCTGGCCCATCTCTGGACCGAGGCCCTGCGCAGCCTGGCAGGGCTGGCGAAGGACCCGGCGGCCGGCGGGCACACCCCCGGCGACTTCCCGCTCGTCGCGGTGGACCAGCCGGAGATCGACGCCCTGGAGGCCCGCACGCCCCTGGCCGACCTGCTGCCGCTCTCCCCGCTCCAGTCGGGGCTGTACTTCCTCACCGGCTTCGGCGCGGAGGGCGAGGGACCCGACGTCTACACCACCCAGACCGCCCTGGACATCGAGGGCACCCTCGACACCGAGCGGCTGCGCCGCGCCGGACGCGCCCTCCTGGACCGCCACCCCAACCTCCGGGCCGGATTCCACGGCCGCCGGGGAGCCGACCCGCTCCAGGTCGTCCCCGCCGACGCGGAGATCCCCCTGTACGCCTACGACCTCACCTCCCGCGGCCTCACCGAGGGCCAGCGGCAGGGCCGGGCGCAGAACATCCTGGCGGCCGACCGGCGGCAGGGGTTCGACCTGACCGCGCCCCCGCTCCTGCGGTTCACGCTCGTCCGGCTCGGCGAGCGCCGCCAGGTGCTCGCCCTCACCTCCCACCACATCCTGCTCGACGGCTGGTCGGGGCCGCTGCTCGTGCGGGACCTGCTGGCCCTCTACCGGGGCGCCCCCGGACCGGCCCCCCGCCCCTACCGCGACTACCTCCTCTGGCTGAACGACCGCGACCGCGCCACGACCCACAGCCTGTGGCGGGAGGCGCTCGCCGGGATCGACGGCCCCACCCGGCTCGTCCCGGACGCCGCGGCGATGCCCGCGGGTGTGCCCGAACGCGTCGAGATCCCGCTCCCCGACGACCTGGTGGCCCGCATCCACACCTTCGCCCGGGAGCGGGACGTCACGGTCAGCACCGTGCTCCAGGGCGCCTGGGGGCTGCTGCTGGGCCGGCTCACCGGCCGCACCGACGTGACGTTCGGCGTCACCGTCTCCGGACGCCCCGCCGACCTCGACGGCTCGCACGACATGATCGGCCTGTTCATCAACACCGTGCCCACCCGGGTCACCCTGCGCCACGACCAGACCCTCGCCGGCCTCGTACGGCACCTGGGGGAGCGGCAGGCGGCGCTCATGGACCACCAGTACGAGCCGCTCGCCGAGCTGCAACGCCTCGCCGGACACCGCGAACTCTTCGACACCCTCGTCCTGTTCGAGAACTTCCCGGTCGACGCGGAGCAGCTGCGCCGCACCGAGGAGCGCGCCGGACTGCTGGTGACCGGGGCGCGCGGCCACGACGCCACCCACTACCCGCTGGTGCTGGTCGCCCTGCCCGGCCGCGACCGCCTCGCGCTCGCCCTCGACCACCGCCCCGAACTGCTCGGCGCCGACCGGGTCACCGACATCGGGGCGCAGTTGCTCTCCGTCCTGGAGCAGCTCGTCGACCGGCCCGACTCCACCACCGCCACCGTCCGGACCGGCGCGGTGGACCAGACCCGGCTCGACGGCCCGGTCCGGCCCGTCACCCCGCTCGGCCTCGCCGGACGCTTCCTGCGCCAGGCCGCCGCGACCCCCGACGCGACCGCGCTGATCGCGGGCGACGAGGAGTGGAGCTACGCCGCCCTCGCCGACCGGGTCACGGCCGTCGCGGCGCGGCTGCGCGACCTGGGGGCCCGGCCTGAGAAGCTGATCGCGGTGGCCCTGCCCCGCGGCGCCGACCTGGTCGCCGCCCTCCTCGCCGTCTCCGCCACCGGAGCCGCCTACGTCCCCGTCGACCCGGACTTCCCGGCCGACCGCGTCGCCTACCTGCTGGCCGACTCCGACCCGCTGCTCACCGTCCGCCCCGGCTCCCCGGTCCTCGCCCCGGGTCCGTACGAAGGCCCAGGCGGCCGGGCACCGGACCTGCCCGGTCTCGCACCCGAGCCCGAGGCGACCGCGTACGTCATCCACACCTCCGGCTCCACCGGCAACCCCAAGGGCGTCGTGGTCACCCACCGCGCCCTGGCCAACCTGCTCGACGCGATCGGCCAGACCCTCGAATCCGGCCCCGGCCACCGGCTCCTGGCCGTGACCACCGTCAGCTTCGACATCGCCGCACTGGAACTGTTCGTCCCGCTCGTCACCGGGGCGGCCGTCGTCCTCGCCCGGCGCGAAGAGGTCCTCGACCCGCTGCTCCTGTCCCATCTGGCCCGACGCACCGGCGCCACCCACCTACAGGCCACCCCGTCCCTGTGGCGCGGCCTCACCGACGCCGCCCCCGGACTGCTGGAGGGCCTGTGCGTCATGAGCGGCGGCGAACCGCTCCCCGCCGACCTCGCCGACCGCCTCGCCACCGGCGCGGAGCGGCTGCTGAACCTGTACGGGCCGACCGAGACCACCGTCTGGTCCACCCTCGCCGACCTCGCCCCCGACGGCGCGGCACCGCACGTCGGAGGCGCCCTGCACAACACCACCCTGCGCGTCCTGGACACCTGGCTGCGGCCCGTGCCGCCCGGCGTGCCCGGCGAGCTGTACATCGGCGGCGCCGGACTGGCCCGCGGCTACCTCGGCCGGAGCGCCCTGACCGCCTCACGGTTCACCGCCGACCCGTACGGGGGGCCCGGCAGCCGGATGTACCGCACCGGCGACCTGGCCCGTGTCCAGGACGACGGCACCCTGCGGGTGCTGGGCCGCACCGACCACCAGCTCAAGGTGCGCGGCCACCGCGTGGAGCCCGGCGAGATCGAGGCCGTCCTGCGCACCCACCCCGACGTCACCGACACCGTCGTCGTCGGCCTGCCCGATCCCAGCGGCTCCGTACGCCTGGTCGCCTACGTCACCGGCACCGCCACCGGGCTCCGCCCCTACCTGGCCGAACGGCTGCCCGAACACCTGGTCCCCTCGGTGATCGCGCAACTGCCCGCCCTGCCCCTGACCCCCAACGGCAAGGTCGACCGGGCCGCCCTGCCCGCGCCCCAGGCCTCGGGCGGGGAGCGGGCACGCGCGCCCCGGGACGCCCGCGAGGCCGTCCTCGGGGAGCTGTTCGCCGACGTCCTCGGCCTCGCCCATGCCGGGCCCGACGACGACTTCTTCCACCTCGGCGGCCACTCGCTGCTCGCCATGCAGCTCGCCAACCGGCTCCGCTCCACCCTCGGCGTCGAGGTGGCCCTGCGCGACATCTTCGAGCACCCCACCCCGGCCGCGCTGGCCCGGACCGTGCTCCCGCGCCCGGTCGCCCGCACCGCCCCCGTACGCCGTGAACGCAGCCCTGGAGAGGCGATCCCCCTGTCGTTCGCACAGAGTCGGCTGTGGTTCCTGCACCGGCTCGACGGGCCCAGCGCCACGTACAACCTGTTCATCGTGGTCCGCCTGGGGGGCGAACTGGACCGGGAGGCCC
Organism: Streptomyces sp. NPDC007346; assembly: GCF_040703535.1. NCBI lineage: Bacteria > Bacillati > Actinomycetota > Actinomycetes > Kitasatosporales > Streptomycetaceae > Streptomyces > Streptomyces sp. NPDC007346. The sequence goes on along the minus strand of NZ_JBEYKR010000036.1, from coordinate 15,400 downwards.
TGCGGCTGGCCGTCGGTGACGTCGTCGTACGCCACGAGAGCCTGCGGACGCTCTACCCGGACGCCGACGGGCTGCCGCACCAGCACATCCTCGACGAGGAGAGCGCCCGCGCCGCCTGCGATCTCGCGGAAGTCGCCGAGGTCGCCGAGGCCGACCTGGAGGAGGCGCTGCGGGCCCGGGTCACCCAGCCCATCGACATCATCGAGGAGATCCCCCTCCGGGCCCGGCTGCTGCGCACGGAGACCGACCACGTCCTCGCCCTGACGCTCCATCACATCGCCGGTGACGAATGGTCGATGCGCCCCCTGGTCGACGACCTGCGTACCGCCTACACCGCGCGCGTCACCGGCACCGGGCCCGACTGGGAGCCGCTGCCCGTCGACTACGCCGACTACGCGCTCTGGCAGCGCGACGTCCTCGGAGAGGAGAGCGACCCCGACAGCCAGGTGGCCCGCCAGGCCGCCTTCTGGAAGGAGACGCTCGCCGGTTCCCCCGACGAACTCGCCCTGCCCTACGACCGGCCGCGCCCCGCCGAGGAGACCCACGAGGGGGCCACGGTCACCTTCGCCGTCGACCCGGCCGTCCACGCCGAACTGCGGAGCCTGGCCGCCCGCAACGGCACCAGCGTCTTCATGGCGGTGCAGGCGGCCCTCGCGGTCCTCCTCTCCGCCCACGGCGCCGGCACCGACATCCCCCTCGGCACCCCGGTCGCCGGCCGCACCGACGAGAAGTTCGACGACCTCATCGGCTTCTTCGTCAACACCCTGGTCCTGCGCACCGACCTGAGCGGCCGCCCCACCTTCCACGAGCTGCTGGCCCGGGTCCGCGACACCGACCTGGCCGCCTTCGACCACGCCGACCTGCCCTTCGAGCAGCTCGTCGACATCGTCGCCCCCGAGCGCACCCTCGCCCGCAACCCGCTCTTCCAGGTCCTGCTGGTCTTCCAGAACGTCTCCGACGACACCTTCACGCTGCCCGGACTCGAGGTCACCCCGGTCGGCGCGGACCCCCGGGTCGCCAAGCTCGACCTCCAGTTCACCCTGGCGGAGCGGCCCGAGGGGGCCGGGATCAACGGCATGCTGACCTACCAGACCAGCCTGTTCGACCACGCCACCGCCCAGGCGCTGGCCGACCGCTACGTCACCCTCCTCACCGCCCTGGTCGCCCGCCCCGAACTCCCCGTCCACCGCGCCACCGTGCTCGGCGGCCGGGAGCGGACCCGGGTGCTCGCGGCGGGCACCGGAGAGACCCGTCCGATGCCGGACGCCACCGTGCCGGAACTCCTCGCCGAGCGGTACGGCCGGGAGGCGGCCGCACCCGCGCTGATCGAGGGCGAGGCCACCCTCTCGTACGAGGAGTTCGACCGGCGCGTGGGTCAACTGGCCTCGGTGCTACGGGACATGGGCGTCGGTCCCGAGGTGTGCGTCGCCGTGGCGCTGCCGCGGAGCACCGACCTGGTCGTCGCCCTGCACGCCGTGCAGCGCGCCGGCGGGGCCTACCTGCCGGTGGACCCCGACCACCCGGCCGAACGCGTCACCCACATGCTCACCGACGCGGCCCCGCGCCTCCTGCTCACCCTGACCGGGCTGCGGGACCGGCTGCCCGTCCCCGACGGCGTGAGCGTTCTGGCGCTGGACGCCCCCGACGTACGAGCCGGACAGGAAGCCGCCGCACCGGTCGGCGTCCATCCGGGGCTGCGCGCCGACCACGCCGCCTACGTCCTGTACACCTCCGGCTCCACCGGCCGCCCCAAGGCCGTCGTCGTCACCCACCGGGCCCTGGTCAACCGGCTCAGCTGGATGGCCGGCCACTTCCCCTTCGGGCCTGAGGACCGCGTCCTGCAGAAGACCCCGGCCGGATTCGACGTCTCCGTATGGGAGTTCTTCCTGCCGATGCTCACCGGGTCGGCCCTCGTGGTCCTACCCGACGGGCTCCACCGCGACCCGGCCGAGGTCGCGGAGGCGGTCATCCGCCACGGCGTCACCACCGTCCACTTCGTCCCCTCGATGCTGGCCGCCTTCGCCGCCGAACCCCGAGCCGCGCACTGCACCGGACTGCGCCGGATCATCGCCAGCGGCGAGGCGCTGCCCGCCGCCCTGGCCGAGAGCGTGCGCCGCGCACTGCCCGCCGCGAGCCTGCACAACCTGTACGGACCCACCGAGGCGGCCATCGACGTCACCGCCTGGCAGGCCACCACCCGGGAACCGGGCGGCAGCGTGCCCATCGGCCGTCCCGTCCACAACACCGGCACCTACGTCCTCGACGCCTGGCTGCGCCCCGCCCCGGACGGCGTCACCGGCGAGCTGTACCTGAGCGGCCCGCAACTCGCCCGCGGCTACCACGGCCGGCCCGCCCTCACCGCCGACCGCTTCGTCGCCCACCCCTTCGGCGCACCCGGCGAACGCCTCTACCGCACCGGCGACCTCGTACGGCGGCGGGGCGACGGCGCCCTGGTCCACGTCGGGCGCACCGACGGGCAGATCAAGCTGCGCGGACTGCGCGTCGAACTCGGCGAGATCGAGGCCGTCATCGCCGAGGACCCCCAGGTCGCCGCCTCGGCCGTCCTGCTGCGCGAGGACACCCCCGGCAGGCCCGTCCTCACCGGCTACCTCGTCCCCGCGCCCGGCGCCTCGCCCGACACCGGAGAGATCACCGAACGCATCGCCCGGCGGCTGCCCGACCACATGGTGCCCACCGCCCTGATCACCCTGGACGCCCTGCCGCTCACCGCCAGCGGCAAGCTGGACCGCGCCACCCTCCCCGCCCCCGACCTGGCCGCCACGGCCACCGCCATCGCCCCGCGCGGCATCCGGGAGGCGGTGCTCACGGCGCTCTTCGCCGAACTCCTCGGCATCCCGGCCGCCGGGGCCGAGGACAGCTTCTTCGCCCTCGGCGGCGACAGCATCCTCTCCATCCAGCTGGTCGCCCGCGCCCGCAAGGCCGGAATGACCCTCACCCCCCGGGACGTCTTCGAGCACAAGACCCCCGCCGCGCTCGCCCGCGCCGCCGCTGCCACCGGACCCGCCGTCGTACCACCGCTGGCCCCCACCGGACGGACCCCGCTCACGCCGTACCTGCGGTGGGCGCTCGGGCACGGGCCGGCCGAGGGGCTGTACGAGTACGTCCGCCTCGTCACCCCGCCCGAGGCGACCCGAGCCACCCTGACGGCCGCGCTCACCCGGCTGATGGGCCGTCACCCGGTGCTGCGCGCGACCCTGGTGGGGGAGCCGGGGCGCCAGGCCCTGCACATTCCGGAGCCCGGGGACCGGCCCGGGGGCGAGGGCCCTGTGCTGCTGCACGCGGACCACGCGAGTGGGCCGACCGACGCCCTCGTCGCCGAGGCCGTCGGCCAACTGGACCCGGCCGCGGGCGAGCTGGTCCGGGCCGTCTGGAGCGACCGGGGTCCCCGTCGCGGCGGCCGGCTCCTCCTGGTCATCCACCGGCTCGCGGTCGACAGCCGGTCCTGGCCCCTCATCACCGCCGACCTGGCCGCCGCCCACGACGACGTCCTCGCCGGAGACCCGCCCGCCCCGCCCGGCGACGGCACCTCCTTCCGGCAGTGGGCGCTGGGCCTCGCCGACGCCGCGACGGCTCCCGCCCGCCGCGCGGAGGCCCCCCTCTGGCGCGCCCGCGAGGAGCGGGACGCCCCCGCCCTCGGGGCCCGCCCCCTCGACCCGGCCCTGGACACCCAGGAAGGCGTCGCCCACCTGGAACACACCCTGGACGCGGACCTCACCCGGACCCTGACCACCCGCGTCCCCGCCGCCGTGCACGGCACCGCCCACGACGTCCTCGTGGCCGCGACCGCGCTGGCGGTCGCCCGCTGGCGCCAGGAGCGCGGCGAGCGCGTGGGCGACGACGTGATCGCCGTCGAGGGCCACGGCCGCGAGGAGAACGTGGTACCCGGCGCCGAACTCTCCGCCACCGTCGGCCGGTTCACCACCTGGCACCCCGTCGCCCTCACGCTTCCCGTACCGCCCGGGGCGCAGGGGGCCGACGCCCGGCGGGCCCTGATGGCCCTCAAGGAGCACCTGCGGGAGACCCCCGACGGAGGTATCGGCCACGGACTGCTGCACCACCTGGACGACCCGGCCGGGCCCTCCCGTACCCCGGAAGTCCTGTTCGCCCACCGCGACCACGACTCCGCAGCGGCGGCCTGGCCGCCCGCCCCCGAAGCTCTGCCACCGCTGGGCCCCGCCCCCGTGCTCTTCCCGCTGGAGATCGTCGCCTCGACGGCCGAGGGCCCGGACGGGCCCCGGCTGACGACCCGCTGGAGCTACGCCACCGGCGTCCTGGACGGTGCGGACGCCGAACGGCTGCTCACCCTGTGGTGCGAGGCGCTGGAAACCCTCGCGGACGTACCGGCGGACCCGGTCCACACACCGTCCGACTTCCCCCTGGTCCCGCTGGACCAGGCGCGGACGGACGACCTCCAGGCGCGGTTCCCCGCGCTGCGGGACATCTGGCCGCTGACCCCGCTCCAGGAGGGGTTCTACGCCCTCACCCAGCTGGCGGGCGACGACATCGACGTCTACACCGTCCAGCTCACCCTGCGGCTCAGCGGCGACCTCGACCCGGCCGCCCTGCACCGGGCCGCCGCCGCGCTGCTGGAGCGCAACCCCGCTCTGCGCACCGCCTTCGTCGCGGCCGGCAGCCGCCCCGTACAGGTCGTCCTGGACGGTGTGGAGCCCGACTGGGCCCAGACCGACCTCCGCCCCACGCCTCCCGGGCTGCGCGAGGAAGCCCTGCGCGCACTCGCCGCCGAGGAGCGCCTGCGCCCCTTCGACCTCACCGCGCCCCCGCTCCTGCGGCTGCGGCTGGTACGGCTGGGGGAGCGGGAGCACGCCCTGATGGTCACCAACCACCACGCGATCCTCGACGGCTGGTCGGTGCCCGTCCTGCTCCAGGAGCTCCTCGCGCTGTACGCGTCGTCGACCGGGGCCGCCGAACCCCCCGCCCCCCGGCGCCCGTTCAAGGACTTCCTGGTCTGGCACGCCGCCCAGGACGTGCGGGCCGCCGAGGACGCCTGGCGCGAGGCCCTGCACGGTGTCACGGAGCCGACCCTGCTGGCCCCCGCCGACCCCGACCGCAGGCCCGTCCTCTCCGGCCGGATCCCCCACCGGCTGGCCGCGGACCTGCGCGAGCGCCTCCAGGCGTTGGCGCGGGGCGCCGACGTCACCATCAACACGGTGGTGCAGTTCGCCTGGGCCCTGCTGCTGGCCCGGCACACCGGCCGTGAGGACGTCGTCTTCGGCGCGACCGTCTCCGGCCGCCCGCCGGAGATCGACGGCGTGGAGAGCATGACGGGCCTGTTCATCAACACCCTGCCCGTCCGCGTCGACCTGCGCGCCGGCGGCACCGTACGGCAGGCCCTGGTCCGGCTCCAGCGCGAGCAGGCGCGGCTCTCCGCCCATCAGCATCTCGGTCTCGCCGACGTCCAGCGGATCGCCGGGGCCGGGGAACTCTTCGACACCCTGATGGTGTTCGAGAACTACTTCATCGACGGCGAAGGGCTGCGCCGCGCCGAGCGCTCCGGCGAACTCGCCGTCACCGGAAGCGACCAGACCGACGCCACCCACTACCCGCTGACCCTGGTCGTCGTGCCCGGCGGCCACCTCATCCTGGAGTACCGGCCCGACCTCTTCGACCCCGAGCAGGCGGCCGCACTCGTGCGGCGGCTCACCCACCTCCTGACCGAGCTGGGCAGCCGGCCGGACACCCCCGTCCACCACCTCCAGGCCCTCGCGCCCGACGAGCGCCACCGCGTCCTGGCCGACTGGAACCCCGCCCCCCGGCCCCACCCGGCACAGACCCTGCCCGAACTCTTCGCCGAGGCGGCCGCCCGGGGCCCCGAAGCCCCGGCCGTGGTCTGCGGCGAGCGGACCCTGAGTTTCCGAGAGGTCGCCGCCCGCGCCGCCCGCCTCGCCCACGAACTGATCGCCCGGGGCGTGGGGCCCGAGGACGTCGTGGCGCTCATGCTGCCGCGTACCGAGGAGATGCTCATCAGCATCCTCGCCGTCCACCAGTCCGGAGCCGCCTACCTGCCGCTCGACCCCGACTACCCGGCCGACCGGCTCGCGTACATGATGGAGGACGCCGCGCCCGCCCTCCTGCTCACCACCACCGCCCTCGCCGGCCGGACCGGCCACCCGGCCACCGTGCTGCTCGACGACCCCCAGGCAGGGGCCGCACTCGCCGCCCGCCCCGCACAACCGCCCACCGACGCCGACCGGTTGCGCCCCCTTCGGCCGCAGAACCCGGCGTACCTCATCTACACCTCCGGCTCCACGGGCACCCCCAAGGGCGTCGTCATCACCCACCAGGGCGTGGTCAACCTCTTCCACAGCCACCGCCGCGCGCTGTACGAGCCGGTCGTCGCCCGGACCGGACGGTCACGGCTGCACGTGGGGCACGCCTGGTCGTTCTCCTTCGACGCCTCCTGGCAGCCCCAGCTGTGGATGTTCCACGGCCACTGCGTCCACGTCCTGGCCGAGGACATCCAGCGCGACCCGGAGCGGCTGCACCGCTATCTGCGGGACCACGCCGTCGACTTCATCGAGGTCGCCCCGTCCGTGCTCGCCCAGTTGGAGCAGGCCGGGCTGACCGAGGGCGGCAGCTGCCCGCTGCCGCTGCTCGGCGTGGGCGGTGAGGCCGTCCCCGACAGCCAGTGGGCCCGGCTGCGGCAGCTCTCGGGCACCGACGTGGTCAACCTGTACGGGCCCACGGAGGCCACGGTCGACGCACTGGTCGCCCATGTCCGCGACAGCGAGAGGCAGTTGATCGGCCGGCCCGTGGACAACGCCCGCGTCCACCTCCTGGACGCCAGGCTGCGGCCCGTACCGCCCGGGGTGGCGGGGGAGATGTACCTCGCGGGGGCCGGGCTGGCCCGTGGCTACCGGGGCCGGGCCGCGCTCACCGCCGAACGGTTCGTCGCCGACCCGTTCGCCGCCGACGGCAGCCGGCTCTACCGGACCGGGGACCTGGCGCGCTGGACCCGGGAGGGGGCCGTGGAGTTCCTCGGCCGGGTCGACGACCAGGTGAAGATCCGGGGCTTCCGGATCGAGCCGGGGGAGATCGAGACGGTCGCCGCCGGCCACCGGGGCCTCGGCCGCGTCGTCGTCACCGCCCGGGAGGACGGCGGGGTGCGACGCCTGGTCGCCTACGCCGTGCCCCGGCCGGGGAGCGCCCCCGACCCGGTCGAGGTACGGACCTGGCTCGCCGAGCGGCTGCCCGGACACCTCGTGCCGGCGGCGGTCGTGCTGCTGGAGGCCCTGCCCACGACCGCCAACGCGAAGCTGGACCGGGAGAGGCTGCCCGCCCCCGACTTCGGCGTCGCCGCGCGCGGCCGGGAGCCGGTGGGGGAGGTGGAGAGCGCCGTGTGCGCCGCCATGGCCCGGGTGCTCTCCCTGGCCCGGATCGGCGCGGACGACGACTTCTTCGCCCTCGGCGGCGACAGCATCGTCACCGTGCGGCTGGCGGGGGCCCTGCGCGCCGACGGCTGGGAGGTCTCCCCGAAGGACGTCTTCCAGCGCCGCACGGCCGCCGCCCTGGCCACACGGCTGCGCCGCCGCGAGAAGGGCGGTTCCCGGCGGCCGGACCGCGGGACGGCGGCCGGTGAAGGCGCCGGTGTCTGAGCCGCCGCCGCACGCAGGAGGGGGACCCGGCACCGGCCGGGCCCCCCTCGGGCGCGCTCCGCTACATCTTCTTGAGCATCTCCTCGATCTCATCGACCGCGCCGATGGCGAAGCTGTAGTTGGCCATCACGAAGTGCTTCGAGGGGAAGGCCCGTCCGGCCTTGACCGCGGGCACGCCCTTCCACAGTTTGTGGTCCAGCAGCTGCTGGGTCGTGGGCGTCGCCTTGCCGTCGGCCTGCACCGAGTAGATCAGCGCGTCGCAGTCCTTGAGGACGTCCATCTCCTCGTAGCTCTTCGGTACGAACCCCGCCTCCTTCTCGGGCAGCCCCGCCCCGATCCGCAGACCGACGTCGCGCATCACGGTGACCAGCGGCGTCCCGAGGAAGAACTTGCCGTTCGGACCGCCGCTGAGGGGCGCCCAGGTGGTGGTCTCGATCTGCTTGCGGTAGGCCGTCCTCACCTCGGTGAGCCGGCTCTCGTACTCCTTCTTCTTCTCGCCGAGCCGGCTCTCCCGGTTGACCGCCTTCGCCAGTTTGGCGATCTGCTCGTTCCAGAACGCCCCGCTGGTGTGCCAGTCGAAGTAGGCGACCGGCGCGATGGTCTTGAGCGGTGCCGACTTCTCCTTGTAGAACTGATCGATGATCAGGTCGGGCTTGAGGGCGGCGATGGCCTGGGAATTGGGCGTTCCCGAGGCGCCGATCGTGTCGACGTCCTTGAGCTGCTCGTACACGTCCTTCGGCAGCAGCTGGGGGTTGGCCGCCCCGTCCGGGATGCCGACGGGGACCAGTCCGAGATCGAGGAGCATCAGGGCGTCGTAGTTCTCCAGGACCACCACCCGCTTGGGCTCCCGCGGGACCTGTACCGTCCCGTTGTCCGTCTCCAGGCTGCGGGTCGCGGCACCGGAGGGTTCCTCGGAGCCGCCGTCCGCCGCCTTGCTGTCGGACTCGCTCACGCCACAGGCCGTCAGCCCCAAGGCCGCTGCCGCACCCGTGAGTCCGCCGAGGAAACGCCTGCGCTCCACCGGGCCGGACAAGATACGTGAACGTGCCATGTTCACTCCTTAGTTCAGGAACAGAGAGGTCTTCCGGCCGCATCAGGACGCGGCCAGAAGTAAGGTATGCCTAACCTATCGCTTCCGGGTGGGATTCCGGGAGTCGATCACCTCAAGAGCAGCGAGGAGCGCGGACAGCATGAGCAGGGCCACGACCGATGAGCGACGAACCCGCAGGCCGGGGCGCATCCACGTGACCACCGTACGCAGGACGCGGCGCGTCACCCCCCGCATGGTCCGCGTCACCCTGGGCGGTGGTGACCTGTCTGCGTTCAGCAGCAACGGAAGCGACCAGCATGTCGCCCTGTACTTCTACGAGCCCGGTGTGCGACTGCCCCGGCCGTTCACGACCGAGGCGGCCAGAGCGCTGCTGCCCACCGCCCAACCGCGCCTGCGCCGCTACACGATCCGGGAACACCGGCCCGAACTCGCGGAAGTCGACATGGACTTCGTCCTGCACGGCCCCGAACAACTGGCCTCCGGCTGGGCCGAGCATGTCCGGCCGGGGGACGAGCTGATCTGGTTCGGGCCCAGCCCGGCCTATCCGCTCACCCCCCTCACCGACTGGACGCTCCTGCTCGGTGACGAGACCGCGCTGCCCGCCATCGGTGCCATCCTCGGTGAACTCCCGCGCGGACACCGGGTCCTGGCGGCGATCGAGGTCGCCGACCGGGCCGAGGAACAGCGGCTGCCCACCCGCGCCGACGCCACGGTCACCTGGCTCCACCGCCACGACCGGGACCACGGCGACCTCCTGCGCGAACACGCCACCGGCCTGGCGCTTCCCGAGGGTGGCGGGCGCGTGTGGGGCGGCGGGGAACGCCGGGTGATGCGCGAGCTGCGCCACCACTTCGTCCACGTCCGAGGCCTGGAGCGCACCGACACCCACCTCACCGCCTACTGGACCCAGGGCGAAACCCAGGACAGCGAGGTCTGACCCCGCCATGCCCACCGCACCCCTCAACGGCATCGACCTCGTCTACGACGACACCGGCGGCGACGGGGAGCCCGTGGTGCTCGTCAACGGCACCGCCGCGAGCCGCACCACCTGGCGCGCCCACCAGACCTTCGCCCTCGTCGACGCGGGCTACCGGGTCATCGCCCCCGACAACCGGGGCCTGGCGCCGAACGTGTTACCGCCCGGCGGCATCACGCTGGAGACCATGGCCGCCGACGTGGCCGCCCTGATCGACCACCTCTCCCTCGCCCCCTGCCGGGTCGTCGGCTTCTCCATGGGCTCCGCCATCGTCGGCGAACTCCTCCTGGCCCGGCCCGAACTGGTGAGCCAGGCGGTGCTGATGGCCGGACGGGCCCGCCCCGACACGTTCGGCTCCGCCCTCAACGAGGCCCGCCGTGAACTGCACGACAGCAAGGCCGACCTCCCCGCCGCGCACCGCGCCGTCTTCTCGGCCCTGTGCTACCTCTCACCGCACACCCTGCGCGATCCGCGCTCGGCGCGCGACTGGCTCGACATCTTCACCTACGCCCCCGGGGAGAACGGACCGGGCGTCCGTGCCCAGTACGACGCCATGGGCGACACCGACCGGCTGCCCCGGTACGCCGCGATCGACGTCCCGCTCCTGTGCGTCGGCTTCGCCGACGACGTCATGATCCCGCCGACGGCCACCCGGGAGATCGCGGACACCGTCCCCGGCGCCCGCTACACCGAGATCGAGCGCGCCGGCCACTTCGGCCACCTCGAACGCCCGGCCGAGGTCAACGCCGCCCTGCTCGGCTTCTTCGCGGAGCCGTCCGGCCGCTCCGCCCGCCCACCACGCCCCGCCGACACCGGACGAGGTGCCGCATGACCCCCCCTCCCACCACCGAGAAGGCCCCCGGGCCCGCCGCCCCCACCACCAGGGAAGGGCTGCGACTCCTGACGGGATGCCTCCGGGACCGACCCGCCCTCGCAGCCCTCGCCGTCCTCGGCGGCCTCGTCTACCAGCTCGCGCTCATCGCCCTGCCCTGGTGCATCGAACGCGCCGTCGACCAGGGCATCGTCAACGGCGACAGCTCCGCCCTGCGCCACTGGGCCCTCGTCATCGTCGGCGCCGGAGTCCTCGCCGCCCTCGCCGAGATGCTCCTCGGCTGGTACTCCACCCTGCTCGCCACCACCCAGGGCAACCGCCTCTACATCGCCCTCGCCGACCGGGTCTCCCGCCTGGACACCCGTACGCTCACCCGCTTCGGCGAAGGCGACCTCGGCATGCGCGGCACCCGCGACGTGGACCTGGTGCGCAACTGGCTCTCCGGCTTCGCCTCGTTCGTGACCGGCGTCGCCGGCTTCATCGTCATGATCGCGGCCATCATGCGGCTCGACCCGATGCTCGCCGTGGTCTGCGTGCTGTGCGTCCCGCCGCTGGTCTGGATCAACACCTACTGGTTCCCCAAGAGGTTCGGCGCCGCCAACACCCAGCTCTCCGCCGCCCACGGAGGCCGCGCCGACGCGGTGGAGGAACTGCTCTCCGCCAGCGCCGCCGTACGCGGACTCGGCGGCGAACCCGCCCTCGTACGACGGCATCACGAGCGCAGCGCCACGGTCACCGAACACACCCTCGCCACCGGACGGGTCTCCGCCGACTGGGCCGCGCTCTCCCCCTTCGTGCCCGCCCTCGCCATCGGCGCCGGACTCGGCCTCGGCGGACTCGCCGTCCTGCGCGGGACCATGTCCGTCGGCGGCATCGTCGCCTTCACCAGCTGGATGAGCATGCTCGTCCTGTGGGTCGGCGTCATCACCCTGCGGGTCAGCCAGCTCAGCCAGGCCACCACCGCCGCCCGCCGCCTCCAGGACGTCCTCCTGCCCCGGCCCACCGACCGCGCCGAGGGGACAGCGTCCCTGCCCGCCACCGGCGACCTCACCGCCGAGGGCGTCGGCCACGCCGTCGACGGACACCCGACCCTCGCCCCGGTCGACCTCACCGTGCGCCCCGGCGAACTGATCACCGTGACCGGCCCCACCGGCTCGGGCAAGACCACCCTGCTGCGGATCCTCGCCGGACTCCAGCCGCCCACGAGCGGCACCGTACGCTTCGGCGGGCTCCCGCTGGAGGCGGCCGACACCGTCGAACTCCACGCCAGGATCGGCTACGTACCCCAACGCCCCGTCACCCTCAGCGGCACCCTCGCGGACAACCTGCGCCTGGGCGCCCCCTACACGGACGACGCACTGCGCGAGGCCTGCCGCACCGCCGCACTCGACGGCTACCTCGCCTCGGCCCCCGACGGCCTGGACACCCTCGTCGGCGAACGCGGCAGCACCCTCTCCGGCGGCCAGCTCCAACGCCTCGCCCTCGCCCGCGCCGTCCTGCGCAGGCCGGCGGTCCTGCTCCTCGACGACATCACCTCCGCCATCGACACCACCACCGAACGCACCCTGCTGGAGCGGCTGCGCGCCTGGTCCGGAACGACCGCGATCGTCTGCGCGACCCACCGCTCCACCTTCATCGACGCGGCCTCGCGCACCCTCGCCCTGGCACCGGCCCGGCCGGCCGCCGCCGACCACGTAACGGAGGACCGGGTGAGTACCGGTGGCTGAACACCCGTGCCTGACCGCCACCCCCGACCAGCGCCGCGTCCTGCGCCGCGCCTGGCCCCACATGCGCCCCGAGCGCCGTGGCATCGCCCTCGCCCTGGCCGCGAGCGCCGCCGCGACCGCCACCACCGTCGCCGTACCCGCCGTCATCGGCGCGGGCGTCGACCAGCTCCTGGAGCGGGACCGCACGGGGCTGTTCACCGCCGTCGCCGCGCTCACCGTGCTGTCGCTGCTCCGGCTCGCCCTGTTCCGCCAGTCGGAACTGCTCCTCACCACCGTCGGTGAACGCGTCGTCCGCGCCCTGCGCGAACTGGCCGTCACCCGGCTCTCCCGGGCGCCCCTGCGCTTCCTCGAAGCGCACCCCTCCGGCGACCTGCTGCGCCGGACCACCACCGAGATCGCCGATCTCGCGGGCTTCGTCCGCAGCCAGCTCCCCGACGTCCTCACCGTCGCCGGCTACCTCCTCTTCACCACCGTCCTGCTGCTCACCTACTCCCCCCTGCTCACCCTGGCGCTGGCCCTGGCGTTCGTGCCCGCCATCGTCGGCGTGCTGAGACTCTTCAAGAGGGCCGCCAACCCGGCCTTCGCCGCCGAGGCGGCCGCGGCCGGCACCGTGGCGACCACCTACCGCGAGCTGGTCCAGTCCCGCGAGATGCTCCAGACGGGCGGCGGCATCGGCTTCTGGCGCGAGCGGTTCCTCGCCGACCACGAGCGGCGCTACCGGGCGGCCCGGCGCAGCCAGCGCAGCCTCTTCCTCATCAGCCTCTCCCGCGTCGTCCAGAGCGTGACGACCGCCGTGCTCCTCCTCGTCGGCGGCTGGCTCACCACCCGGGGCTCCATCAGCGTCGGTACGGTCGTGGTCTTCGTCCTCGCCACCCGCCAGCTCTTCGACTCCGCGACCCAGGCGTCCAACCTGGTCGGACAGGTCCAGATCTCCCTCGTCGGACTCGCCCGCCTGCTCGACCTGCTCACCACCACCGAGCCCCGGTCCGCCCTCGCCCCGCCCCGCACCGCGCCCGACGACGGACCGCACCCCGTCACCGCCGAACGCGGCCCGCTCGAGATCGAGGACCTGCGCTACTCCTACGTGGCGGGCGACGAGGTCCTGCACGGGCTCTCCGTACGGGTGGAGCCGGGCGAACGCGTCGGGCTCGTCGGCCCCACCGGCTCGGGCAAGACGACCCTCGCCAAACTCATGACCGGCCTCTACACCCCCGACAGCGGCACCGTCCGCTACGACGGCCACGACCTGGCGGACCTCCCGCCCGCCGAACTGCGCCGCAGGATCGTCCTGATCCCCCAGCGCGTCCACATGATCGAGGGCACCCTGCTGGACAACCTCCGGCTGGTGCCGGGCGATCCCGACGAGAAGGCCATCGCCCGGTCCGTCGAACACCTCGGCCTCACCGGCTGGACCGACTCGCTCGACGACGGACTCCACACCGACCTCGGCCGCGGCGCGGGCCGGCTCTCGGCCGGTGAACTCCAGCTGATCGGCCTGGTGCGGGCCGCGCTCCTGGACCCGGCCGTCCTCGTCCTCGACGAGGCGACCGCCGACATCGACCCCGAGACGGCGCGGACCCTGGAGACCGCGATCGACACCCTGCGGGCCGACCGGACCCTCATCGTCATCGCCCACCGGGAAGCGACCATCCAACGGCTTCCGCGCATCATCCGGCTGGAGGAGAGCGCCCTGCTGACCGCCGACCGGCCCTGCTGACCCGGCCCTCGTGACCTCCGACCGGCCCCCGGCGAGAGGCGATGCCCCGGGGACGGCCTGCCACGTCCTAGGCTGCCCCCGGCACCAGAACCGGCATCGACCCAGGAGCACGCCCCATGTCAGACCCCGCCCCGCAGCACCCGTATCCCGACGCCTTCCGGCCCGACGACGTACCGGCGCCCCACCCGCTCCTCGCGCCGGTGCTCGGGCTCCTGGGCACCTGGACGGGGAGCGGGCGGGGCGGATACCCGACGCTCGACGGCGAGTTCGCCTACGCGCAGGAGGTCACCTTCAGCCATGACGGACGCCCCTTCCTCCACTACGTGTCGCGCGCCTGGCTGATCGACGCGGACGGGCGGCCCCTGCGGCCCTCGGCCCGGGAGAGCGGCTGGTGGCGGCTCCAGCCGGAAGGGCGGGTGGAGGCGCTGATCACCCAGCCCACCGGCGTCGCGGAGATCGCGGTCGGCCGGGCCGGCGAGGGCACCGTCGACCTCGCCACCCGCGAGGTGGCTCTCACCCCCACCGCCAAGCAGGTCGACGCCACCCGCCGCCGTTACACCCTGACCGGCGAGGACACCCTCGTCTTCGTCCACGACCTCGCGGCGGTCGGACAGCCGCTGGGGCACCACCTGTCGGCGGATTTCCGGCGGTGCGGTACGGCGTAGCGCCGGGCCGCCGGACAGGGCGCCGGACCACCGGAGCGCCGGGCGGATTTGCATACCGAGGGTCTTGTGGGGCATATGGACAGGACAACTTTTGGTAAGGAGTTCGTATCCGATGTCCATGCCCAGTTACCCTCAGCAGCCGAACGCGGACCAAGGGCAGTACGGCGCGCAGTACGGCGCTCCCGAACCCGCCAGGAGCAACGGGTTCGCGGTCACCGCTCTCGTCCTGGGTCTGCTCGCCTGCCTCTTCTTCTGGACGGTCGTCGGGGGACTTCTTCTCGGCCTGCTCGCCCTGGTGTTCGGCATCCTCGGGGCGCTCCGCGCCCGCCAGGGGCAGGCCCCGCGCAAGGGCATGGCGATCGCCGGTGCCGTCCTCGGTGCCCTCGGGCTGATCGGCTCGGTCATCGTCCTCATCATCGGCATATCCGTCTTCAACTCCGACTCCTACAAGGACTTCGAGAACTGCATGGAGAGGGCGCAGACCAAGTCCGCCGAGGACCGGTGCGCGGAGGACTTCGGCGAGAACCTCTTCAAGTGAGCCCGAACGGCGGGACGGCGGTTTGCCACCGCGCCCCGACTTTGTGACGGTAGGGACGAGGAGTGGTCTTCCTCACCACCGGATCCGACGGTCCGGTGGATCATGTGTGCCCAACCGAGCAGAGGGAAGAGGAGGTTTCGATGTCCTCGAAGCGACGTCGTAAGAAGAAGGCCCGCCGCAAGAACGGCGCCAACCACGGCAAGCGCCCCCAGAGCTGAGGCCGGCCCGGGGGTCCGAGGGGCAGCACCGCACGGTGCTGC
>NZ_JBEYKR010000035.1:0-51372 GCF_040703535.1 Streptomyces sp. NPDC007346 | reverse complement strand
GAACAAGCGATAAAACAAATAATATCACTATGACATTAGTGGTCTTTCTCCCCGCGCCGCCCGCTCCCGTACGTCCGGCACCACCTCCCGTGCGGCCCGGACGACCCGTGCAGCCGGCGCCCGAGGCCGAGGCGCCCATCGGTGCCGTCCAGCCGGCCAAGCCGGTGGCCCGGCGGCCCGTCGTGCGGCCGGTGGAGGCGGACGAGGCGCCGGACGGGCCGCCGTGCCCGGCCTGCGGCACCCCGAACCTTCCCGGGCGGCGGTTCTGCCGGCGTTGCGCGGAGCCCCTCCAGCCCAAGGAGCAGGCCGCGCCCCTGCCGTGGTGGCGCACGGTGTGGCCGTTCCGCCGCCGGGTGCGGGTCCGCTCCGGGCGGGCGCTGCGGCGGATCCTGCTGGTGCTGGCGGTCGTCGGGCTGCTCCTCGTGGGGTTCCTGTTCCTCCCGGCCGGGCGCATGCTCTTCGAGGACGTACGGGACAAGCTCGGCGGTACGGCGGAGATCAGCCCCACCGGGGTGACCGCCAGCGGCGCGGCCCCCGGCCATCCGGCGGGCGCGGCCATCGACGGCCTGACCAACGAATACTGGGGCGCGCCCGGCCTGGGCTCGTCGCTGACGTGCACCTTCGACACGCCCTTCCGGCTGGTCGGGGTCGTCCTGCACACCGGGGCCTCGACGGAGCCCGAGGAGTTCCGGCGCGAGCCGCGGCCGGTCCGGGCGGACCTGGTCGTCACCACGGCGGACGGCACGGTCCATGAGCAGGAGCTGACGCTCAACGACAAGCCCGGTGAGCAGACGGTACGGACGGGCATCAGCGATGTCGTCTCCGTCCAGCTCGTCCTGCGGGAGGCGGCGGGGCAGGCGAAGGGCCGTCCGATCGCGGTCGGGGAGGTCGAGTTCTTCAAGCGCACCTGACGGGAGAGGGGGGGCTCGGCGGCGGACCTGACCAACCCCTGAGCGGTACGTGGCAGGTGCCGCCGCTCAGCTCCTCGGCATGACTTCTCTCATCGCGAAATTCCCGCTGTTCGGCCTGCGGACCCGGAAACGGCTCAACTGCTCGTGCCTGCTCAGCAGTTCGGACCGATGAAGCAATTCCGGTCACATACAGCTTCCCTCCGGCCCTCCACACGGGGTTGACTATGCCTCACGCATGGTGACGCGACCGCCCTCGCCGGCTCGCCGACCCAGCTCCGGCGGGCGCGTCCGTGCGCGAACACCGGGAATGCGCGATGCATATCCCCTATCCGCACTCATTCGACGAGGGGCAGCAATGAGCCAGATAATGTTACCGGCGTTTCACATGCCGTTCGACAGCGCAGGGTGCAATCCGGGTATGGAGAAGACCAGGGAGGCCACCTGGGAATGGGCGGAAGCGGAAGGGCTGATTCTCTCCGTTCCGGCCCGCAGGAAGATGATCCGCACCCGGCCCGAACTCTGGATTTCCCTGATCTTCCCGAAAGCGTCGCAGCACCATCTGGACCTTTTCTGCCAATGGCTGTTCTGGGCCTTCCTGGTGGACGACGAGTTCGACGACGGCCCGGCCGGGCGCGACCCCCTGATGTGCGAGGCGGCGATCGCCCGGCTGGTGGACGTGTTCGACGGGGCCGCGCCGCGCGGGCCGATGGAGCACGCGCTCGCCGGGCTGCGCGAGCGGACCTGCCGTGACCGGTCCGCCCGGTGGAACCGGCAGTTCCGGCGGGACACGGCGGCCTGGCTCTGGACGTACTACGCCGAGGCGGTCGAGCGGGCCGCCGGGCAGGTGCCGAGCCGGGCGGACTTCGCCAAGCACCGGCGGGACTCGGTGGCCATGCAGCCGTTCCTGGATCTGCACGAGATCACCGCCGGAATCGATCTGCCGGATTCCGCCCGCAGCCTGCCCGCGTACATCGCCCTGCGGAATGCGGTGACCGATCATTCAGGGCTCTGCAACGACATCTGCTCGTTCGAGAAGGAAGCCGCGCTCGGCTACGAGCACAACGCGGTGCGGCTCATCCAGCGCGACCGAGGCTCCACGATCCAGGAAGCCGTCGACGAGGCCGGAATTCAACTGGCACGTATTGCCGAACGCGTGATGCGGGCGGAGAAGGAGCTGATCGAGGAAATCGACGCGGCGGGGATCGGCGCCTCGACCCGGGCCGCACTCGAACGCTGCGTAGAGGACTACCGGGGGCTCGTGCGGGGCGACTTCGACTATCACGCACGCGCCGAGCGCTACACCCGCCCGGACCTGGTGGAGCGGGACGTAGGAAACTCGATGTCCCAGCACTTCGCCGCCTGACACCACCCTGCGGAACCCACGAGAGGCCGGGGCCTGGAGGGCGGAAGCGTTCCAGGCCCTGGGGGCCCTGGGGACCGGGACCCGAGACCGGGACCGGGACCCACGACCGACCCCCGAGGCCGAGAGCGCCACCCGAGGCCGGGGCCGAGCCCGAGGCCGGCATCCGAGGCCGAGAGCGCCACCCGAAATCGACACCCGAGGCCGAGAGCGCCACCCGAGACCGGCATCCGAGATCGACACCCGAGGCCGTCGATCGGATCACATCGCAACAGATCGGGAAAGAACAGGCGCGGTCAGAAGTTCTCACGTGAAACACTGCTTCCCGCACACATGCCCCGGGTCGCCCCACCGGCCGGGCCGACCACCGCGTCGTGCCCCCGGCCAGCGACTGGCCGGTCGGAACGCCATGCCTTTCCACCACAGTCCCCGGGGAAATCACACGTGAGAGCACAGCGAAGAATCTGGACCACGGCTGCCGTCGCCACCGCGGCCGTGACGGGCGTCCTGGTGTTCCAGGGCGTCACCGGCGACTCCACCCCCGTCGGTGACGCGGACGCCAAGTCCGCGCCCGTGGAGGCGGATGTCCACCGGACCCCGCTCAAGACCTCCGAGGACGGCGCCTCCGCCTCCCTCGCGCAGCGCTCCACCGAGCGGTTCAGTCTGCTCGGCGTGACCTGGACCGACCCCGCCGCCAAGGTGACCGGCCGGGTCGAGGCCCGTACCCGCTCCGCCGCCACCGGCCGGTGGACCGGCTGGCTGCCCCTGGACACCGAGATCGACGGGCGCACCGAGGCCGGCAGGGCCGGCGTCCGGGGCACCACCGAACCGCGCTGGGTCGGCCCGTCCAACGGTGTCGAGGTCCGTGTCAACGCCGCGGACGGCGTCCGGGCCGGGCTGCCCGCGGGGCTGCGGCTGGACACCGTCGACCCGGGCGGCGCCACCACGCCGCTCGCCGCCGAACCGGCCGCGTTCACCGCCGCGCCCGCCGCGTTCGCCGCCGAGGAGACCCCGTCCCAGGAGCCGACGCCGTCCGACGCGTCGTCACCGGAGGAGCCGCCGGAGGAGCCTTCCCCGGAGCCGCCGGCCCCCGACCCGACCACCGAGTCCCCCGCGCCGCCGCCCCCGAGCCCCACCCTCTCCCAGACTCCGACCGCAGGCCCGAGCCCGACCACGGCGTCCCCGAAGCCGTCCGCCTCGCCGCAGCCCACCGCCTCCTCGACCCCGCCGCTGCCGCCCGCCCCGCCGTCGACGGCCCCGCAGCCGCCGATCGTCTCGCGGGTCGCGTGGAAGGCGGACGAGTCGCTCAACAGCGAGTCGCCGGACTACCTGGACAAGGTCAAGGCCGTCTTCGTCCACCACACGACGCAGACCAACGCCTACTCCTGCGCCGACTCCCCGGCCATGGTGCGCGCGCTGCACACGTACCACGTGACGTCGAAGGGGTGGAAGGACCTCGGCTACAACTTCGTCGTCGACAAGTGCGGCACCGTCTTCGAAGGCCGCAAGGGCGGCATCGACCGGGCCGTGATGGCGGCGCACACCTACGGCTTCAACCGGGACACCGCCGGGATCGCCGTGATGGGCATGCACACGCAGACCCCGGCCACGAGCGCCGCGACCACCGCGGTCGCCCGCGTCGCCGCCTGGAAGCTCGGCCAGTACAAGGGTGACCCCGCAGGCACCGTCCAGCTGACCGCCGGGGCGGACGGCGGCAACATGGCCTTCAAGAAGTTCGTCGCCGGAAAGCAGTACCCCTTCCAGCAGATCTCCGGGCACCGGGACGGCTTCGCCACCGAATGCCCCGGCCTCGGCCTCTACAACCAGCTCCCCGCGATCCGCTCGATGGCCGGCGGCTCGGTCACCGGCCTCGCCATCGCCTCGGTGACCGGGGCGAGCGCCTCCGGCTCCACGTACTACACCAGGTCGGCCATCACCGTCGGCTGGAAGACGACCACGCCCGCCTCCTTCGTCAAGCGGTACGACCTGCTCGTCGGCGGCAAGCCGGTGGCCACCGTCAAGGGCGACGTCACCTCGGCCCCGGCCACCCTCGCCCTCGGCAGGCACTCCGTGCAGGTGAGGGCCGTCCACCAGTCGGGCAAGGTCACCACGTCGGCCGCTGCCACGGTCGTCGCCGAGCGGACGGCCCCCACCTTCTCCGCCAAGCCGGCCCTCACGCTGCGCACCGGCACGGTGAACACGGGCGCCGTCCCGCTCACCCTGAAGTGGAAGGCCACCGACACCGCCGCCCTCAAGGAGGTCCGGCTCACCGCGCCCGTCGCCAGGACGTACGGCCCGACGACGGGCAGCGCCTCGCACACCGCGAAGGCCGGGGCGGCGACCGCCTGGCGGATGACGGCGTACGACCGGGCGGGCAACACCGCCGCCGCCTCGGTCTCCGGCACCCCGGTGATCCTCCAGGAGACCGCCGCCAAGAGGACCGGGAAGTGGACGGCGAAGTCCTCCGGCAGCTACCTGGGCGGCAGGTCCCTGACCAGCGGCGCCAAGAACGCCAGCCTGACCTGGACGTTCACCGGCCGGTCAGTCTCCTGGGTGGTGTCGCGGGCCGCCACATCGGGGCAGGCATACGTCTACGTCGACGGCAAGAAGGCCGCCACGGTGGACCTGAAGTCCGCCACCACCAAGTACCGCGACGCGATCTGGACGAGGTCCTGGCCCACCAGTGCCAAGCACACCGTCAAGATCGTGGTGGTCGGTACGAAGGGCCGCCCGGACCTCACCACGGACGGGCTGGTCTATCTGAAGTGACGGATGGGCCGGCCCGTCCGAAGTGACGAACAGGCCCGCCCGTCCGAAGTGACGGACGGGTCGGCCGTCCGAAGCAGGGGTCCGGACCACCGCACCGCGAGAGGGGTTGGCGCGCACCATGTCCGACGTCGGGGCGGGGAGTCCCCCGCTGGCCAGGACCGTGCAGGGCACCGTGCGCGGTGCGGTGGCGGGGGGTGTCGCGGTCTTCCGCGGCATTCCGTACGCGGCTGCGCCGGTGGGCGCGGGGAGGTTCCGCGCGCCACGGCCGCCGGAGCCGTGGGAGGGCGTGCGCGACGCGGTCGCGTTCGGGCCGACGGCGCCCAAGCGGCCCTACGCCCCGCCGCTGGACCGGCTGCTGCCGGACCCGGAGGTGGCGGGCGAGGGGTGGCTGAACCTCAACGTGTGGACGCCGTCGCCGAAGCCGGGGGCCACCGGCCTCCTGCCCGTCCTCGTCTGGATCCACGGCGGTTCGCTGCTGCACGGTTCCTCGGCGGTGCCGGTGTACGACGGGTCCGCGTTCGCCCGGGACGGGGTGGTGCTCGTCTCGGTCAACTACCGCCTGGGCGTCGAGGGCTTCGGGGTGTTCCCGGACGCCCCCGCCAACCGGGGGCTGCTGGACCAGCTGGCCGCCCTGGAGTGGGTGCGGGACAACATCGCGGCGTTCGGCGGCGACCCGGACCGGGTGACGGTGGCCGGGGAGTCGGCGGGGGCGGTGTGCGTCGCCGCCCTGCTGGCCACGGACCGGGCGGCGGGGCTGTTCCGCCGGGCGGTGCTCCAGAGCGGGGCGCCCGCGGCCCTGGCCCCGGACGCCGCGCGCGGGACGACCGAGCTGATCGCGAAGCGGCTCGGCGTCCCCGCCACGGCCGCCGCACTGGCCGCCGTGGACCCGGACGCGCTGCTGACCGCGCAGACCGGGGTGACGAGCGGCGGCAACCCGCTGACCGGCCGCAACTCCTTCCAGATCGTGGTGGACGGTGAGCTGCTGACCCGGGACCCGGCCGAGGCGCTGCGTACGGGCACGGCGGCCGGGATCGACCTGCTGATGGGGACGACCACCGAGGAGTACCGGCTCTGGTTCGTCCCCGGCGGCCTGACGGAACGGATCAGCGGGCTCAAGCTCCGCCTGGCGCTGCTGAAGTTCAGGGTCCCGGGCGCCACCGCCCGCACCTACCGGGCCAACCGCCCCGACGCCACCCCGGGCGAACTCCTCGGCGCCCTCGCGACGGACCTGCTGCTGCGGGTCCCGCTCAACCGGCTGGCCGACGCCCGCGCCGGGGCGGAGGCCTCCACGTACGTCTACGAGTTCGGCTGGCCCTCCCCCGTACAGCGGCTCGGCGCCTGCCACGCGCTGGAGCTGGGCTTCGTCTTCGACACCCTCGCCCACCCCGACACGATGGCCCTGACCGGCCCGGAGGCCCCGCAGGGACTGGCGGACGCGATGCACCGGGCGTGGGTGGACTTCGCGACGACGGGGGACCCGGGCTGGCCGTCCTGGGACGCGTCCCAGCCCGTACAGCTCTTCGGCCCGGACGGACCGGCCCTCGTCCTGGCCCCGCGCGACGACGAGCTGCGGGGCT
Source organism: Streptomyces sp. NPDC007346 (assembly GCF_040703535.1). Classification (NCBI taxonomy): domain Bacteria; kingdom Bacillati; phylum Actinomycetota; class Actinomycetes; order Kitasatosporales; family Streptomycetaceae; genus Streptomyces; species Streptomyces sp. NPDC007346. The sequence goes on along the minus strand of NZ_JBEYKR010000035.1, from coordinate 44,755 downwards.
GGGAGCCGTACCGCGGGCCACGCCAGGACACACCCTAGGGACGCATGGAGATCCAGTGCGGGTCGGGGACCACGGTGAGGAGCGCGGAGACGACCACGACCGCGCCCAGCACGACCTGTTCGCGGCGGGCGAGGCGGTGGGCGAGGGCCGGGTCGGTGTCCCGGAGCATCCTTCGCCGGGCCGCCAGCGCCAGCGCGCTGACCACCGCCATCAGCGCCAGCTTGACCAGCAGAGTGCGCCCGTAGGCGGAGGTGAACACCACGTCCAGCGGCAGCCGGCGCAGGGTGGAGGCGGTGCCGGTGGCGGCGAGGGCCACGTACAGCCAGATGGCCAGGCGCGCGTACCGGCCGAGCAGCGCACGGGCGGCGATGGGCGAACCGCGCCAGAGCCACATGGTCCGCAGGACGTACAGCAGTCCCCCGGTCCACAGGGAGGCGGCGGTCAGGTGGACGACGGTGAGCGCGGCGCCGATCTCCGGGCTGTACGCCTCCGGGTGGGCGCGCAGGGCCTCCGCGCCGATGACGACGGCGAGCGGGGCGAGGGCGAAGGCCGGGCGCCTGCTCGCCGCGCAGAGGGCGGCGAGGGCCAGGCCGTTGGCGATGAGGAGGAGGAGCCCGCCGTCCCGGGTGGCGTACGTCTCGGTGATCCCGAGACCGCTGACGGCGGAGAGCTGGACGATCTGCCCGGCCGCGGCGGCGGCCCCGGCGACCGCGGCGTACACGGCCCAGCTCCGTACGGCGGTACGGGGACGGCCGCGGACCGGCCGGATGAGCTGCGGGGCGAGGAGCTCGCCGAGGTGCAGGGCGAGCGCCGTGAACAGGACGGTACGGAGCAGGGTGGTGAGCCCCGCGCCGGGTATCCGCAGCTCCCCGGTGCCACGCGCGACGAGCCCTGGGCCGAGCAGGGCTATGAGGAGCGCCAGGAGAGCGGCGGCGACCAGGGAGGCCACGACGGGGAGCCGGGACGGCCGGCCGGGCCCGTCCCCGGAGGCCACCGCAGCGGCCGGCACCGGCTGCGCCGGCTTCGCATCGGCGGTCACCGTGTGCGCCGGCCCCGCAGCGGCAGCCATCACATCGGCGGTCACCGCATCGGCCGGCACCGCGACGGCCGGTCCTACGGACAGTGCGCCGATGGACAGCGCGACGGTCGGCGTGTCGGCCTGCACGCCGGCGGGCACGGCGGCCGACGGCAGACCGTGGCCGCTCGGCTGAGCCGGTGCGGCCGGATCGACGGGAGGTCCGGAGAGCGTCACGGCTCGATCCTCTCCGGTGGACAAACACACAGCAAGCCGTGACGGACGCGGTGGCCGGGAGCGACCGGTCCGACGCCCGAACGCGGCCGGGCGCCCCCGTGATGTCAGCTCAGCAGCTCCGTGGCCGTCACCGCGCGCAGCCCGCGCCGGTCGATCTCGGTGAGGAGCAGGGGCAGCGCGGCGACGGTGACCGGGCGGCCGAGGCTCAGCCCCACCACGGAGCCGTGCCGGAGCTCGCCCGTCACCTTGCGGAGGACGGCCGGTACCCCGGTCGCGGCGTGGTCGAGCGACTCCACGTCGTACGAGAGGACGTGCGGGTACCCGGCCCGCCGGGCGAGGCGCTGGACGAGCGGGGTGGCGTCGGGGCCGGGCGAGGGGCGGAACCAGGTGCCGATGGAGCCGGTGAGCCGGCGCAGCCGCCGGGCGCAGGCGGTGATCTCCTCGTACGCCGTGGGCTCGTCGAGGGTGGCGAGGTCACGGTGGTTCTGGGTGTGGTTGCCGATCTCGTGTCCGCCGTCGAGGATCCGGCGGGCCATGGAGGGGTGCGCGTCGAGCCAGCTGCCGACGGCGAGGACGGTGACCCGGGCACCGGCCCGTTCGATCCGGGCGAGCGCGGTGCGGGCGAGATCCGGGTCGCCCCGGCCCTCGAAGGTGAGGGCGACGCGGGGCCGGTCGCGGGGGCCGTGGGTGATCCGGACGGGCTGCCCGGGGAAACGGCGCGGGGCGGCGGGGGCGGTGGGGGAAGCGGTGGCGGGCGAGCGTGCCGGCGCGGGCGGGGAGGCGTACGCGGGTGAGGTCGCGGGCGCCCCGGCGGCCACGGCCGCTCCCCCGTCCGGCCTTCTCGCGCAGCCCGCCGCGAGGGCCGTCGCGAGGAGCCCGGCCCCGGTGCCCAGCGCGTCGCGGCGGCGCATCGGCGCCCTGCGTCCGTCCATGCCCGACCACCTCGCGTCCCACGGAGTCCCCGGGACACAGTAGAGGCGGAACAGGCGAAATGTAACGATTGACCGATTGCCGGAATGATCTGTGAATCATTCAAGGCGCGCCATAAGAATGCATGGAAAGCCAGGCGAGTGACCGAGCCCACCTATGATTCAGCCAAGAAATGCCCGATTAGCCCGAGAATCACACCAAATGCCGCTTTGGCACCGAGGTCGCCCGTCTGCCATAGTCGGAGCCACGACCCCCATCGACCCGGGCCGAGGTCGTCACGAGCGGCCGTGAACACACCCCACATTCACGGCCCCCACAGCAGCCCCCGCAGCGCCGCACCACGGCAGACCGGGGGCTTCTGTGTACCTCCGGCCTTCATCGCCCCCCGCCCCCCGCCCCCTCACCGGCTCCCGGGCGTCAGCGGTCGGAGATGCGCATCTCGAACCAGGTGGTCTTGCCGCGCGGCAGCAGGTCCACCCCCCACCGGTCGGAGAGCTTGTCGACGAGGAAGAGCCCTCGCCCGCTGACGTCCATCTCGCGCACCGGCATCAGACACGGCAGCCCGCGCGAGGGGTCACGCACCTCGATCCGGATCCAGCCCCGGCGGCGCACCATCCGTAACCCGAAGACGCGGGCCCCGGTGTGGCGCACCGCGTTGCCGACCAGCTCGGAGACCAGGAGCACCGCGTACTCGGCGGTCTGCGGCGACAGGGCCCACTGCCGGAGCACCACGCAGGAGGTGAGCCGGCGGGCGGTCGCCGCGGACTCCGGCCGCGACGGCAGCCGCACCTCCGCCTCGGTCGGATTTCCGAACAACTCCAGCGCCTTGAACGCCTGTTCGTCATCCATGCCCGACGTCCAGCGCGCCGCGGTCGCGCTGCTGCGCGGTCGCGGCTGATCCACACCCTCCAGGCCCGCCATGACCACCATCATGGACGTACGCGCCGCCCTCCGGGGCCGTTCCGAGGGAATCCGATCCCCGCAACACCCCGTTCCGCGCCGGGCTGTTGGCATATGCCAGGGGCAGAACGAGGCCGCTCGGGGCCGCTGTGAGCTGGGGCGATGCGCCGCCCGAGCGGGCTTGCCCCGAGGGACGGGGCACCGGTCCTTAAGGTTGTCTTAAGGCCCGGATAATCCGCCCGGAGGGATGAACCCGCGTCACAAGCACCTCCGGAACGCGGCGGCCACCCGGCGCCCGCCCGCCGGAGAAACGTCCCGCCCGGCCGCCCGTACACCCGGGGAGCGCCCCTCCGGGAGGCCGTACGCCCGAAGGCCCGGAGGCCCGAAGCCTCGGGACCCAGAGGCCCGAAAGCCCGGGACCCAGAGGCCCGAAGGCCCCAAGGCCCAGGGCCCCGAGGCCCAGAAGCCCGGAGGAACCCCCCGCCCGGAGGAACGTCCGCTCAGAGGAACTTCGCCTTGCCGGGGCCCTCCTCCACGAAGCTGCGCATCCCGCGCTCGCGGTCCTCGGTGGCGAACAGCCCGGCGAACCAGTTCCGCTCGACGGTGAGCCCGGTGTCGATGTCCGTCTCCAGCCCGGCGTCCACCGACTCCTTGGCCGCCCGCAGGGCCAGCGCGGGCCCCTTCGCCAGCCGGGCGGCCCAGGCGTGCGCCTGCTCGTAGACCTCGGCGGCGGGCACCACCCGGTCCACCAGACCGAGCGTCAGGGCCTCGTCCGCCTTGACCATGCGGCCGGTGAAGATGAGGTCCTTGGCCCGGGACGGGCCGATCAGCCGGGCGAGGCGCTGGGTGCCGCCGGCTCCCGGGATCAGCCCCAGCAGGATCTCGGGCTGGCCGAGCTTGGCGTTGTCCGCGGCGATGCGGAAGTCGGCGCAGAGGGCCAGTTCGCAGCCGCCGCCGAGCGCGTAGCCGGTGACGGCGGCGACGACGGGCTTGGGGATGCGGGCGACGGCGGTGAAGGAGTCCTGGAGCGCCTTGGACCGCACGACCATCGCCGTGTGGTCCATCGCCTGCATCTCCTTGATGTCCGCACCGGCCGCGAACACCTTCTCGCCGCCGTAGAGGATCACCGCGCGCACGTCCTCGCGCCGGGTGGCCTCCTCGGCCAGCTCCCGCAGCCGGTCCTGGACCGCCACGTCCAGGGCGTTCATCGGCGGCCGGTCCAGCCGGATCGTCCCGACGTTGTCGCGTACTTCGAGGGTCACAGTCATGAAGGCAGGTTAACCACTGCTAACGCGGGCGGACCCGGTGCCGTTGGTCACAGCACCGGGTCCGCCGGGGTCCTGCCGGAAGTCGGGAGGAAGCCTTACTTCTTCCACTCCTCCCAGTCCATGTTCCAGCCGTTGAGGCCGTTGTCCGGCTGGATCTGCTTGTCCTTGGAGTTCTTCACGATGACCACGTCGCCGATCATCGACTTGTTGTAGAACCAGGCTGCCGGGGTCTGGCTGTCGTAGCCGCCGCGCACATCGCGCAGACCGACACAGCCGTGGCTGGTGTTGGTGTTGCCGAAGATGGAGGAGGCGCCCCAGTAGTTGCCGTGCAGGAAGGTGCCGGAGGTGGAGAGCCTCATGGCGTGCGGCACGTCCTTGATGTCGTACTCGCCGCCGAAGCCGACGGTGTCGCCGTTCATCCGGGTCACCTTGAGCTTCTCGCTGATGACCATCTGACCGTTGTACGTGGTCGTCGCCGGGGCGCCCGCGGAGATCGGGATGTCCTTGATCTCCTTGCCGTCGCGGACGACCTTCATCCGCTTGGTGCTCGCGTCGACGGTGGAGACCTGGCTGCGGCCGATGGTGAACGTCACCGTCTTGGCCTGCTTGCCGTAGACCCCCGGCCGTCCCTCCACGCCGTCCAGGTGGAGCTCCACGGTCACCTTGGTGCCCGGCTTCCAGTAGTGCTCGGGGCGGAAGTCGAGGCGGTCGTTGCCGAACCAGTGGCCCTCGATCTCGACGGGCGGGTCGGCGCTCACCTTGATGGCCTTCTCCACCGCGGCGGGCTCGGTGATGCCCCGGGTGAAGTTGATGGAGACCGGCATGCCGACCCCGACGGTGGAGCCGTCCTCCGGCGTGTAGTGCCCGATGAAGGTGTTCGCCGGCACCAGCGTGGTGAAGGTGGTGTCCTTGGCCGACTCACGGCCCTTCTCGTCCTTGGCGACCGCGTGCACCGCGTACTTGGTGGCGGCCGCGAGGTGCCGCTCCGGTACCCAGCTCGCGCCGTCGGCCGAGATCTCGCCCGCGACCTCGTTGCCCTTGGGGTCGGCGACCTTGACCGTGGTCAGCTTGCCCTGCGCGGCGGTGATCTTCAGTGCGCCGCTGGTCGCCACCGACTCCGCGCCGTCCTCCGGCGCGATGGTCACCACCGCCTGCGAGGCCGTGGTGTCCTCCGCCTTCGGGCTGCTCCTGCCGCTGTCCCGGCTTCCCGCTTCCGCGTCCCCGCCGCACGCCGTCACCAGCAACAGCATGGCGCCCAGGGCCAGAGCCAGGGGCCCCGATCCGCCGCGCCGCCTTCTGCCCGCCCCGGCCGATGCCTCCGATATCGGCTGCCCGTTCACTGTGGTTGTCTCCCCTCGCTGGGCCTGGCACCGCCATGGCCCGCATCCCCCGCGCGCTGCTCATACGCGCTCCACGCAAGATAATCACACCGTCGGCGCGGTGAATCCCCTCCGGAATGTCACTGTTCCGTCCCAAGTGGCCAAGGAGAGCCGTGCAGGTGGGGCGGGGTGCCGGACGGCCGGGAGCAGAGAGGCCGGGGTTGCCAGGGGAGCGGGGAGCAGGGGCGTCGCCCGGCCGGGGAGCAGGGGTGCCGGGCAGCCAGGGAACAGAGGTGCCGGGCGACCGGGGAGCAGGGGTGCCGGGCGGCCGGGGACCCGGGGCGGGCCCCCGGCGGAGCGCGGTGGTCTCAGTACAGAGCGGTGATCTCGGCGCAGAGCGGTGGCCTCAGCGGAGCGCGGTGGCCTCAGCACAGAGCGGTGATCTCGGCGCTGAGCGGTGGCCTCAGCGCAGAGCGGAGCCCGCCTTCCACTTCTTCCAGCCCATGTTCCAGCCGCTGAGCCCGTTGTCCGGCGCGACCGTTCTGTCCTTGGAGTTGACCACCTCCACCACGTCCCCGATCAGGGTCCGGTCGAAGAACCAGCCGCCCGGCGTGGTGGCGCTGCCGCCCTTCGCGTCGCGCAGCCCGATGCAGCCGTGGCTGACGTTCTCCTCGCCGAAGACGTCCTCGTCGGCCCAGTAGTTGCCGTGCAGGAAGGTGCCGGAGGTGGTGAGCCGGATGGCGTGCGGGACGTCCTTGATGTCGTACTCGCCCTTGCCCTTCTCATCCGTGAAGCCGACGGTGGCGCCGTCCATCCGGGTCACCTCGTGCATCTCGGTGACGACCATCCTCCCGTTGTACGTGGTCGTCTTCGGGGCCCCCGCGGTGATCGGGACCGTACTGATCAGCTTCCCGTCGCGGCGTACCTCCATGGTCTTGGCCTCCGCGTCCACCCGGGAGACCTGGGAGCGGCCGACGGTGAAGGTGACCGTCTTGTCCTGGCTGCCGTAGACCCCGGGGGCGCCCTCCACGTCCCGCAGCCCGATGTCCACGGTGACCTCGGTGCCCGGTTTCCAGTACGTCTGCGGGCGGAAGTCGAGCCGGTCCTTGCCGAACCAGTGGCCGACGACCTCCACCGCCGGTTTCGCGGTCACCCGGATGGCCTTCTGCACGGCCACGCGGTCGGTGATGGGCCGGTTGAAGGAGAACGAGACGATCATGCCCGTCCCCACGGTGGACCGGTTCTCCGGCTTGAAGTAGCCGATGAAGCGGTGCTCGGGGACGAGCGTGGTGAACGTGGCATGGCGGGCCGAGCGCTGTCCGGCCCTGTCCACCGCCACCGCGTCGACGCTGTACTTCGCGGCCAGGGCGAGCCGGGCCACGCCGGGCTCCGGGCTCCAGGAGAGCCCGTCCTCGGCGATGCGTCCCGCCACGGTCTGCTGCTGGGCGTCCTCGATCCGCATCACCTTGACGCTCTCCAGCCGGCCGTCGGGGATCTTCACCTGGATCCGGGTCTCCGCGTCGACCTCCTTCGCCCCGTCCTCCGGGAAGATGCTGATCACATCGTGGGGAGAGCCCTCTTTGCCGTTGAGCAGGGCCTCTCTCGTATCGGTGCATCCGGTCAGCAGGACCAGCACGGTGAGCAGTCCTGCCCATGTCAGCACGGCGGCCGAGCCCGCCCGTGCGCTCTTCGCTACGTGGTTCACGCTCCCCCAACGACCAGGGCCGGTCGGGGGAAACGTGAGCGCGGGCCCCCCGGTGGGCAGAACAGAGGGAAGGACTACCAGGAGAGGGCCGCGGCCGGGACGTCGCGCGCCCCCTTTCCGGTGCCCGTCCTCATGAGCCGCGGGAGGCGACACGGTGTCGAGCGCAGCCGAGCAGGAGGCAGTACAGGAACCGGCCGGGACGGCGGAGCGGCCCGGGGAACCACCCGGTCGGCCCGCACCCGGCATCCGTACGGAGGCCACGGGTAGGGACACCGCGAGCCCCGTACCTACGGACACCGCGAGCCCGGTACGTACGGAGACCGCCGGAACCGTACCTACGGAGGCCGCGAGCCCCGTGCGTACGGAGGCCGCCGGAACCGTACGTACCGAGGCGGCCGACGCCGTACGCATGGAGGCCCCGAACGGCCTGCGCGTGCGGACCGGGCAGGCCGTGCGGGCCGGGCAGGCCGTGCGCGCCGAACCCCGCACCCCCGCCGTCTGGCCCGGCGCCCCCATGCCGCTGGGCGCCCGCTTCCGGGTCGGCCCCGACGGGGTGGCCGGCACCAACTTCGCGCTCTGGGCGGGCGGGGCCGAGGCGGTCGAGCTGTGCCTCTTCGACGAGCACGGCGACGAGACCCGCTGCCCGCTCACCGAGCTGACCCACGAGATCTGGCACGGCTTCCTGCCGGGCGTCCGGCCCGGCCGGCGCTACGGCTACCGGGTGCACGGCCGCTGGGACCCGTGGACGGGCGCCCGCTGGAACGCGGCCAAGCTGCTGCTGGACCCGTACGCCCGCGCGGTCGACGGCACCTTCACCCTGCCGCCCGAGGTCTACGGGCACGTCCGGGACTGGCCGGACCAGCACGTCGCCGACACCGTGCGCGACAACCGGGACTCCGCGCCGCACGTGCCCAAGGGCGTCGTCGTCCACGATGACGACAACTGGGTGGAGGACCGCCGCCCCAAGACCCCGTGGGCCGACTCCGTCATCTACGAACTCCACGTACGCGGCTTCACCAAGCTCCACCCGGACATCCCGCCCGAGCTGCGCGGCACGTACGCGGGGCTCGCGCACCCGGCCGCCATCGAGCACCTGACGCGGCTGGGGGTGACGGCGGTGGAGCTGCTGCCGGTCCACCAGTTCGCCCACGAGGACCATCTGCTGCGGCGCGGGCTGCACAACTACTGGGGCTACAACTCCATCGGCTACTTCGCCCCGCACGCCGACTACTCCGCCTCCGGCTCGGCGGGCGGGCAGGTCGGCGAGTTCAAGCGGATGGTGCACGCGCTGCACAGCGCCGGGATCGAGGTCATCCTCGACGTCGTCTACAACCACACCGCCGAGGCGGGCGAGCTGGGCCCGATGCTCTCCCTGCGCGGCATCGACAACCGGGGCTACTACCGCCTCCAGAACGACCCCCGCCGCTACGCCGACTACACCGGCTGCGGCAACACCCTGCACGTGGTGCAGCCCCAGGTGCTGCGGCTCATCACCGACTCGCTGCGCTACTGGGTCACCGAGATGGGCGTCGACGGCTTCCGCTTCGACCTGGCGGCGGCGCTGGCCCGCTCGATGCACGACGTCGACATGCTCTCCCCGTTCCTCGCGGTGATCGCCCAGGACCCGGTGCTGCGCCGGGTCAAGCTGATCGCCGAGCCGTGGGACGTGGGCAACGGCGGCTACCAGGTAGGCGCCTTCCCTCCTCTCTGGACCGAGTGGAACGACCGCTACCGCGACGCCGTACGGGACTACTGGCGCGGCGCGCTCCCCGACGTACGGGATCTCGGCTACCGGCTGACCGGCTCCAGCGACCTGTACGCCTGGGGCGGCCGACGCCCGTACGCCTCGGTCAACTTCGTCACCGCGCACGACGGCTTCACCCTGCGCGACCTGGTCAGCTACGAGCACAAGCACAACGAGGCCAACGGCGAGGGCAACCGGGACGGGACCGGCGACAACCGGGCGTGGAACTGCGGGGCCGAGGGCGAGAGCGAGGACCCGGAGGTCAACGCGCTGCGCCGGCGCCAGCTCCGCAACCTGCTCACCACGCTGCTGCTCTCCACCGGGGTGCCGATGCTGGTGGCGGGCGACGAGATGGGCCGTACGCAGGGCGGCAACAACAACGCCTACTGCCAGGACAACGAGGTGAGCTGGCTGGACTGGTCGCTCCTGGAGCAGCCCGAGTGGCGCGAGCTGACCGAGCTGACGGCCCGGGTGCTGAAGCTGCGCCGGACCCACCCGGTGCTGCGCCGCCGCGCGTTCTTCTCGGGGCGGGCCCAGGCCCCGGACGGGCTGCGGGACCTGGCGTGGTTCACTCGGGACGGGCGGGAGATGACGGAGGGCGACTGGTACGCGCCCGCCGCCACGCTCGGGCTCTACCTCTCCGGGCGCGACATCCCGGGGCGGGACGCGCGGGGCGAGCCGGTCACCGACGACAGCTTCCTGGCCGTCCTGCACGCGGGCGCGGAGCCGGTGGAGTTCGCGCTGCCGGGGGCGCCGTGGGCCTCCTCGTACGGACTCGTCCTGGACACCTCCCGGGAGGACCAGGCCGAGCCGCCCGGCACGGTCCTCGAAGGGGGCACGGCGATGACCGTGCCGGCCCGCTCGGTGCTGCTGCTGCGGGTGGCGGCCTGAGCGGCGGGCGTACGGGTCAGCCGAGGATGCCCCGGTCGTAGCCGACGGCGACGGCGGCGGCCCGGTCCTTGGTGCCGAGCTTGGCGAAGATGTGGGTGAGGTGGGTCTTCACGGTCGCCTCGCTGATGAAGAGTTCGGCGGCGATCTCCCGGTTCGTCGTCCCCCGCGCCACCAGCACCAGCACCTCCCGCTCCCGGGCGGAGAGGGTCGCGTCGGCGGGGGCGGCGGGGGTACGGACCCGGGTCATCAGCCGGGTCGCGACGGCGGGCGACAGGACGCTGCGCCCGTCGGCGGCGGCCCGGACTGCGGCGAACAGCTCCTCGCGCGGGGCGTCCTTGAGCAGATAGCCGGTGGCGCCCGCCTCGATCGCGGGGAGCGTGTCGGAGTCGGTGTCGTACGTGGTCAGCACCAGGACCTGGCAGCGGGCCCCGCGCCGGGTCAGCTCGGCGATGGCGGCCACTCCCCCGCCGCCGGGCATCCGCAGGTCCATCAGGACGACATCGGGGTCCAGCCGCTCGGTGACGGCGAGGGCGTCCACGCCGTTCGACGCCTCGCCGAGGACCTCGAAGCCGGGGGCGGCGGCGAACATCCCGCGCAGCCCGTCGCGGACGACCGGGTGGTCGTCGACGAGGACGAGGGTGATGGTGCGGACGGGGTTCTCGCTCATGGACAGACACCCTAGGGTCACCGCGCGGCAGGTCATAGGCGTCCGGCCGGGGAGCACCGGCGGCGGGCCAGGTGTGGCGGGATGTCTGCCAGGGAGCACCCGCGGCGGGTCAGCCGTGTCCGACCCGGGAGCACCGGCGGCGGGTCAGCCGTGTCCGGCCCGGGAGCACCGGCGGCCGGTCAGCCGTGTCTGACCAGGGGGACCCTGGCGGAGACCGCCGTGCCGCCGCCCGGTTCCGACTCCACCTCGACCGTGCCCGCGATGCGCTCCGCGCGGGCCCGCATGCCGCCCAGGCCGAAACCGCCGGTGCGGCTCGCCGGGGCGGCGGCCGAGGGGTCGAAGCCGCGGCCGTCGTCCCGTACGTCCAGGGTCAGCTCGTCGTCCATGAAGGAGAGCGTGACGCCGACCCGTGAGGCCCCGGCGTGCCGCCCCGCGTTGGCCAGGGCCTCGCCCGCGATGCGCAGGAGGGTGGCGGCGACCTCGTCGTGGACCGGTTCGGCGGTGCCGGTGACGGTGAAGTCGGCCCGTACGCGGTGCTGGTCGGCCCAGGTGGCGACCGTCTTCTCCAGCGCGCCGGTCAGCTCGTCGTGCTCCAGGGCGACGGGGGCCAGGTTGTGGACGGAGCGGCGGGCCTCGCCGAGGCTGTGGCGGGCCAGGGCGGCGGCCCGCTCCAGGTGGACGCGGGCGGTGGCCGGGTCGGTGTCCCGGGTGGAGGTGACGACCTGGAGCTGGGCGATGATGCCGGTCAGCCCCTGGGCGAGGGTGTCGTGGATCTCGGCGGCGAGCCGGCGCCGCTCGTCGTCGACCCCGGCCTCACGGGCCTGGACCAGGAGCTGGGCGTGCAGCGCCGCGTTCTCCGCCATCGCCTCCTCCAGCCGGATGTTGGTGCGCTCCAGCTCGGCGATGGTCTCGACCTGGATGCGGGCCTTCTCCTCCTCGCGCATGCCGACGTACCAGAAGAAGAGGGCGAGGGCGGCGTTGATGAGGTACAGCGCGCCGAAGGCGACCCAGTTCATCAGGGAGGCGGGCGGCAGCCCTCCGCTCTGCGAACCGGCCAGGGTGGCGGCGGTGGCGAGCAGCCCGATGCGGACGGCACGCTTGGGGAGCAGGGGTTCGACGTCGAAGTAGCCGAGGGCCGCGTAGATCGCGAAGAACGGGTTGAGCCAGGCCAGGGCGAAGGCGAGGACGGTCCGTACGACGTAGTAGGCCACCCCCGCCGGGGCGCCCGGGGCGGTACGCGGACGGACCCGGCCCCACCAGAGCTGGAGCCCGTACGCCGCGGCGACCAGGACCCCGGCCCCGTACATCTCCGTACGGGTCATGAGCAGGTCGGCGGCGACGGACCCGACGAGGGTGGCCAGGGTGAGGACGGCGTAGGGCCCGTACCGGTAGAACTGCTCCCAGCGGTGCTCGACCGTACGGGGGCCCGTGGCGCCGGACGGGTGCGTCGGCCCGGACCGGCGCGGGAAGCAGGGCGGCTGCGTCATGCGCGCAGTCTCCCCCGGGCGCCCGCCGGCCGTCACGTTCCCCTGTGTCCTCACCGCGCTCGCGTTCCCTTGTGCTCCCACCGCACTGCTCACGCCCCCCGGTGCCCTCACCTCACCGCTCACGTCCCCCGGTGCCCTCACCTCACTGCCACCGGAAGACGCGGCTCGCCGTGAAGCCCAGCAGCGCGGTCCACAGCGCGACGATCCCCAGGTACGCCCAGCTCGGCCAGTGTCCGGACGCGGCCTGGTCCAGGGCCTGGGAGGCGGCGCCGAACGGGGTGATCTCCACGATGCGCCGCAGGGTGTCGGGCATCGCCTGGACGGGCACCCAGACCCCGGCGGTGAACATCATCGCGAGGTAGGCGACCGAGCCGACGGCGGTGGCCGCCTTCGTCGTACGGGACAGGGCGCAGATCGTGGCGCCCATCGCCAGTACGGTGGCGACCGCGAGCAGCAGCGCCAGGATGTAGCCGGGCAGCTGGCCGGGCAGCGGGACCCCGTAGGCGAGGCGGCCGGCCCCGATGACCAGGAGCGCCGAGCCGAGGGCGGCGACGCCGTGCAGCGTGATCTGGGCGGCGAGGATGGCGGAGGGCCGCACCGGGGTGGTGGACATCCGGCGCAGGATGCCGCGTTCGCGGTAGGCGGTGAGGACCGGGGGCATCGCCTGGAGTCCGGCCATGATCATGGCGAGCAGGACCGAGATGGGGACGTAGAGGTCGATGACCCGGCGTCCGCCGAGGTCGTCCTGCGCCTCCTTGAAGGCCGGGACGAAGCCCAGGATCACCAGGAGGACGACGGGGAAGGCGAGGATCCAGAAGAGGCTGCCCGGCTCACGGAGGAAGAGCCGGGTCTCGGCGATCAGGACGGCCGCCATGGGACCGCGGCGGGCGGCGGGCGCCTCGGGCCCGGCGACCGCTGCGGTGGTGGTGCCGGCGGTGCTGGTGGTGGTGACATCAGGCGTCATGTCAGGCGTCCTGTCCGGTGAGGTCGAGGAAGGCTTCGTCGAGGCTGGTCTCGGTGATCCGCAGCCGCTGGGCGGTGACGCCGAGTTCGGCGAGGAGGGCGATGAGCGGGGTGACCGTGTCGTCGGTGGCGTGCAGGACGAGGACACCGGAGGCGTCGGGCGGGGTCACCGAGGCCACGCCCGGCAGTGCGCCGAGCCGGTCCAGCTCGGGCCCGGTCGGGGGGCGGGAGGGGACGAAGGAGAGCACGGTGGAGCCGGTGGCCTGCCGGATCAGCCCGGACGGGGTGTCCAGGGCGACGACCTTGCCCCGGTCGATGACGGCGATCCGGTCGCAGAGGCGCTGGGCCTCCTCCATGAAGTGGGTGACGAGCAGGACGGTCACCCCGCCGTCGCGGACCTCCTCGATGAGCTTCCAGGTGTCGCGCCGGGCCCGCGGGTCCAGGCCGGTGGTCAGCTCGTCGAGCACCACGACCTTCGGGTTGCCGATCAGGGCGAGCGCGATGAACAGCCGCTGCTTCTGGCCGCCGGAGAGCTTGGCGAAACGGGTGGTGAGCCGGTCCTCCAGACCGAGCCGTTCCACGAGCGGCCGCCACCGGGCGGGGGCCGGGTAGAAGGAGCTGTAGAGCTCCAGCGCCTCCCGTACGGTCAGTTTGGCCTGGAGCTCGCTCTCCTGGAGCTGGGCGCCGAGCAGCTGCGTCACCCGGTCGTGGTCGGCGACGGGGTCGAGCCCGGCGACCTTGACGGTGCCCGCGTCGGGGATGCGCAGGCCCTCCACGCATTCGACGGTGGTGGTCTTGCCCGCCCCGTTGGGCCCGAGGATGCCGAAGATCTCCCCCTCGTCGACGGAGAAGGAGACGCCGTCGACCACATGGCGGCCCGCGTAGGTCTTGCGTACCCCGTTGACTTCGATGATTGCCATGTCCCCAGGGTTCCGGTGGGCGGGGGCGGGCGGTATCCGTCATCACGCTCGACGCGCCATCAACCGATCGGCTGACCCGGGGGTACGACCCGGCGGTCGGGAAAGCAGCCGAGGGAGGGCGGCCTCTTCGTTCGGCGCGGCTCCGGAGCGCGTCCGGCCGAAATTGGGAGGACCGATGTCAGTGGTGAAACGTAGAGTCGGCCCTGATGCCCGAAAAGCCTGCAGAGCACACGGACCGGTCCGCCGTGCGCTCCCTCCTGCGTCTGTGGCCCTACGTCCGTCCGGTGCGGTTGCGCCTGTTCACCGCCGCTTTCGTGGCGATCCTGGCGTCCTGTCTGTCGCTGGTGATCCCGCTGGTCCTGAAGTGGATGGTGGACGGGCCCGTGGCCGACCGGGACCCGGGCGGCATCTGGCTGGGCGCGCTGTACCTGCTGCTCCTCGGCATCGCGGAGGCCGCGCTGTTCGGGTTCCGGCGGTGGCTGGTGGCGCGTCCGCTGGCCGGGGTCGAGGCGTCGATGCGGGCCGACCTCTACCGCCATCTGCAACGGCTGCCGGTGGCCTTCCACGACCGCTGGCCCTCGGGTCAGCTGCTCTCGCGCGGTACGACGGACCTGATGCTGCTGCGGATGTTCCTGGCGTTCCCGCTGACCTTCCTGGTCGTCAACGCGGCGACGATCCTGGTCGGTTTCCTCATCCTGTTCGCCCAGGACTGGTCGCTCGGCCTCGTGCTGCTGGCGCCCGCGGTGCCCCTGATCATCCTGTGCTCGGTGTTCGAGACGAAGTACGCGCTGGTGGCGCGCAGGGCCCAGGACCAGGTCGGCGATCTGACCACGGTCGTCGAGGAGAGCGTGCTCGGCATCCGGATCGTCAAGGGCTTCGGCCGCCACCGCAGCCAGGCGAACGCCTTCAAGGCGCTGTCGCAGAAGCTGCGCACCACGGAGCTGGGCAAGGCCCGGCTGCTCGCCGGGATCTGGGCGCTCATCACCGCCATCCCCGAGCTGGCGATCGGCGCGGCCCTGGTGCTCGGCACGATCCAGGTGGCGGACGGCTCGCTGTCGGCGGGCACCCTGGTCGCCTTCCTCTCGACGGCGCTCGCGCTGCGGTGGCCGGTGGAGTCGATCGGGTTCCTGCTGGCGATGAGCCAGGAGTCGGCGACCGCGACCGACCGGTACTTCGAGGTGATGGACGCGGCGGAGGAGGAGGGTGCGGCGGCGGCCCGTAAGGACACTTCCGACGCTTCCGACACCCCGGCCACTCCGGACGCCCCGGACGCTCCCGCCGGGATGGTGTTCGAGGGCGTGGAGTTCCGCTACCCGGACGCGGAGCCGGGCTCTCCCCCCGTCCTCGCCCGGATCGACCTGCACGTGCGGCCCGGCGAGACGATGGCCCTGGTGGGCGGTACGGGCTCCGGCAAGACGACGCTCACCGCGCTGGTCCCCCGGCTGCACGAGGTGACCGGCGGGCGGATCACGCTGGACGGCGAGGACATCGCCACGATGGAGCGCTCGCACCTGCGGGAGCTGGTGTCGGTGGCGTTCGAGGAGCCGACGCTGTTCTCCGCGACGGTCGGCGAGAACGTGCTGATGGGCGCCGAGGACGCGGACGAGGAGCAGGTGCGGCGGGCGCTCGCGGTGGCGCAGGCCGACTTCGTGCACCAGCTGCCCAAGGGCCTGGACACGGAGGTCGGCGAGCAGGGTCTGAGCCTCTCGGGCGGCCAGCGCCAACGCCTCGCCCTGGCCCGTGCGGTGGTGGGCGAGCCGCGCTTCCTGGTGCTGGACGACCCGCTCTCGGCGCTCGACGTGCACACGGAGACGCTGGTGGAGGCGGCGCTGCGCCAGGTGCTGGAGGAGACGACGGCGGTGGTGGTGGCGCACCGGCCCTCCACCGTGATGCTGGCGGACCGGGTGGCGCTGCTGTCGGAGGGCCGGATCACGGCGGTGGGCACGCATCAGGAGCTGCTGCGGTCCAACGCGGAGTACGCGTGGCTGATGTCGGGGGCGGAACCGGGCGGGGCGGCCACGAGCCCCGGGCCCGGCGCCGGTCCCGCCCCGGCCGACGTGGGGCCCGTCGCCGCGGGCCCCGGTCCCGTGGCCGGCGAGGCCCCCGGGCCCGTGACCGCCGATTCCCCCGCCCAGCAGGTACCCGTCGAGGAGGGCAGCAGCCGATGACCACGACCACGGACGACACCGCGCACACCGTCCCCGGTGGCGACGACCGGCCGGAGCCCGGCCCGGCCGCTCCCGCCCCGGAGGGGGCCGGCGACCCCTTCGACCAGGACGACCTGCCCGCACCGCCCGGCGCGACCCGGGCGCTCCTGTTCTCCCTCCTGGCGCCGATGCGCGGCCGGGTGGCGGTGGTCGCGCTGCTGCTGGTGCTCCAGCAGGCGGCGGTGCAGGCGGGGCCGCTGCTGGTGGCGTACGCGATCGACAGCGGGGTCCCGGCGTTCCGGGACCACGACTACGGGCCGCTGATGGCGGTCGCGGTCGGCTACCTGCTCTGCTCGGTGGGCGCGGGCGTCCTCCAGTACGCCTTCATCCGGGGCTCGGCGCGGATCAACCAGAACGCGCTGCTGGACCTGCGCGGCCGGATCTTCCGCCACGCCCAGGCGCTGAGCGTGGACTTCCACGAGCGCTACACCTCGGGTCGGCTGATCTCCCGCTCCACCACGGACGTCGAATCGCTCCAGGAGCTGCTGAGCGAGGGGCTCCAGGAGCTGATCACCGTGGTCCTCTCCTTCGTGTCGATCGGGCTGGTCCTGCTCTGGCTGGACTTCGGCATCGGGTCGATCGCGGTGCTCTCCTTCGTACCGCTGTATCTGCTGGTACGGCTCTACCGGCGGCGGGCGGCCGTGGTGTACGGGGCGCGGTCCACGGCCATCGCGGCGGTGATCGTCAAGTTCGCGGAGACCATGAACGGCATCCGGCCGGTCCAGGCGTTCCGCCGGGAGCGTTCCAACGACGCCGCGTTCGCCTCGCTCAACCACGTGCACGAGAGGCGCAACGGCGACGCGCTGCTGGAGATGGCGCGCTATGTGATCGGCTCCCGGCTGGTGGCGAACACGGCGGTCGCCGGGATGGTCCTGTGGGGCGCCTACCGGGTGGCCGAGGGAACGCTCGCGCTCGGGGTGCTGGCGGCGGCGGTGCTGTATCTGCGCCGGCTCTACGACCCGATCGACCGGCTCGCGATGTTCCTCAACTCCTACCAGTCGGCGGCGGCCTCGCTGGAGAAGATCGCCGGTCTCCTGGCCCAGACGCCCACGGTCCCGGTGGCGGCGGACCCGAAGGAGCTGCCCGCCCGCTCCGGCGGCCACCCGGGCCGGGAGGTCGTCTTCGACGGGGTGCGGTTCGCCTACCGTACGGGCGGCGAGGTGCTGCCCGCCTTCGACCTGCGCATCCCGGCGGGCGCCACGGTGGCGGTCGTCGGCTCGACGGGCGCGGGCAAGTCGACCCTGGCCAAGCTGCTGGCCCGGTTCTACGACCCGACCGACGGCCGGGTGCTGCTGGACGGGGTGGACCTGCGGGACCTGGCCACGGCCGAGCTGCGCAAGGGCGTGGTGATGGTGACGCAGGAGGCGTTCCTGTTCTCGGGGACGGTCGCGGAGAACATCGCGATCGGCCGCCCGGACGCCACCCGCGACGAGATCGAGCGGGCGGCGAAGGCGATCGGCGCGCACGACTTCATCGCCTCGCTGCCCGAGGGGTACGACACCGACGTACGCAAGCGGGGCGGCCGGATCTCCGCGGGCCAGCGCCAGTTGGTCGCCTTCGCCCGCGCGCTGCTGGCGGACCCGGCGGTGCTGATCCTCGACGAGGCGACCAGCTCCCTGGACATCCCCGGCGAGCGGGCGGTGCAGCGCGCCATGGACACGGTGCTGCACGGCCGCACGGCGGTGGTGATCGCCCACCGCCTGTCCACCGTGGAGATCGCGGACCGGGTGCTGGTGATGGAGGCCGGCCGCATCGTGGAGGACGGCGCGCCCGCCGAACTGATCGGCGGGACGGGGCGGTTCGCGGGGCTGCACCGGACGTGGAAGGACAGCCTGGTCTGAGACGAGCGCGTACGTGGGTGTGGCCCCCGCCCGGTCGGGCGGGGGCCACACCCCTCATGGCGTACGGGCTCAGGCGACCGCGTCGCCCTTGCGGCGGCGGCCCAGGGCGAAGACGACGCCGGCGCCGGCGAGGACCGCCACTCCGCCGATGGTCGCGATGACCGGCAGGTTGGAGTCCGAACCGGTCTGGGCGAGGGTGCCCTCGGGCTTGATCTCGGTGTTGCCGACGGGCTTGACCACGACCGGCTTCTTGCCGCCGGTCTGCGGCTCGGCGTCGTTCGGCTTGCCCGCGTCGGCGCCGGCGGCGAGGACGTCGAACGTGTAGAACGACTCGCCGTCGACCTCGACGCAGTTGCCCTTGTCGTCGGCGTAGACGCCGAGGACGACCGCGACGGCGAGGCCGGCGGGCGCCTTCTTGGCGACGCTCAGCCGCGCGTCGATGGAGAAGGACTCCTTGGGCCGGACGTCGGTGTAGCCGATGTAGCCGGCGGTCTCGCCGTCGTGGTCGAGGGAGATGTCCGTCCAGACGCCCGTCTCGGGGTTCTTGAACTGGAGCGTGAAGTGCTCGGTGCTCTCGTCCCAGCTCTCGGGGTCCAGCTGCACGGCGACGAGAGCGAGATCGACCCGCTGGTAGGCCTTGTCGCCCTTGTTCTCGACGTTCAGCTTGAAGCCGTGGAAGCCGCTGCCGGCGACGACCTTGGAGGGGAGGCCGGAGAGCGAGGTCCGCAGGTTCTTGTCGATCTGCGGCTCCTTGGTGTCCTTGCAGATGTCACCGGAGGTGGCGGACGGCGACGGGGCGGGCGCGGTGGCGGTGGGCGACGCGGCCCCCTCCGCCGGCTTCTCCTCCTCGTCCGCGGGCTTCTCCTCCTCGTCCGCGGGCTTCTCCTGCTCCTCCTCGGTGGCGGGCTTCTCCTGCTCGGCCTCGTCGGCGGGCTTCTCCTGCTCCTGCCCGGGGGCGGGAGCGGACTCCGACTCCTCGGCCGCGGGGTCCTCGGCCTCCTCCGGAGCGGGGGAGCTCTCGCCCGCCTCGGTCGTCGGCCCGGGGGTCGCGAAGGCGGCAGGGGACGAAAGGAGAGTGACCGGGGCGAGTACGGCGGTCGCTGCTGCGACGGCCAGAGCGCGGCGGATCTTCATGCGATGAGGTCCTCTGGAGAGTCTGGGTGCCGCCGGAGCGGCACGAAGGCTGGGAGGGCCGTCCGGGTTTCAAAGGTGGAGGGAGACACGGGTGAGGCCAATGGGTATGACGGTCGCGGGTGGTGCGGGGTTGTACCCGGTGGCAGCCGAACCGTGTGAAGCAGCACACAGTAAACACACAGGACGCACACATAGTGCACGCGCACCCCACACAGAGTGCGCTTCCCCCCTCACCCCGGCAGCAGCCGCACCACCCCGTCCCGCAGCCGGGTCCGCTCCGTGGGGCCCGGCGCCCCTGGCTCGCCACCCTCCTCGACCCCATGGCGAGCGGCGACTTCGCGGGGTTCGAGGCGGTCCAGCGGTCCGCCGGACTGCCCGTCACCCCGCAGCGGGCCGCCGCCGTCACGCTCGCGCTGCACGCGGCGATCCCGCACCTGCTGGGAGGCGGCCCGGACACGCTGGCGGCGGCGGGGCTGGACGACCTCGACCGGTTCGTACGCGGACTCCTGGACGCGGTGTACCCGACGGGCGCCGCACCGGCCTGAGCACAACGGCACGACGCACGCACCGGTCCGAGCACAACGGCACGACGAACACACCGGTCCGAGCACATCGGCCCGAGCCCACCGGCAAGGCGCACGCACCGGCCCGACGGGCCGCCTCACGGACCCCCCGGTTCCGCTGGCGCGATCTGGCCAGAACCCGCCCCCGTCTCACCAGCTGGGCCGCAACCGCTTCCGGGCGGGCCGTTCGAACACCCCCCGCAGCGACGGAAACTGTGCCCACCCTGTGAATACGGGCCTTCACACATTCCGGCAACACCCCGGCAATGATCGGGGAAACGTCCGCTTAACGAACATGACCTTTCCGGCAACGAACGAATTCCGGCCAAGTTCTTGACGCGCTCCTGACAGGCGTATGGATCTGCTGACACTCTTCCCCCGTTCTGCGCACCGCCTGCACCGTCCCGGACGGCTCGTCCAGCGCCGCCGGTAACCCCCCTCGCAGAAGGAGTCCGCGTGAGATCCACGCCCAGCCGTCGCGCCACCGCGACCGGCGCTCTGATAGCCGCAGCAGCCATGATCGCCGTCGGACTTCAGTCCGGCCCCGCCACCGCCACCCCGGCCTCCGCCACCCCGTTCGGCGGCGTCATCGCCGGCACCCAGGCCGACCCGGGTTCGCTCCCCACCGACCTCTCCCCCGCCCAGCGCGCCGCACTCCTCAGCGAGGCCGACGCCGCCAAGGCGGCCACCGCCAAGGAGCTCGGGCTCGGCGCCACGGAGAAGCTCGTCGTCCGCGATGTCGTCCAGGACCGGGACGGCACCACGCACACCCGCTACGAGCGCACCCTCGACGGGCTCCCCGTCCTCGGCGGCGACCTCGTGGTCCAGGAGACCTTGGCCGGCCGGACCCTGAGCGTGACCAAGGCGTCGAAGGCGACCACCGCGCAGCTGAAGGCCGTCGGCCTCACCGCCGACGTGGCCCCGGCCACCGCCGAGAAGCAGGCGCTCGGTGCGGCGAAGGCGGAGGGCTCGAAGGCGACGGAGGCGAGCGAGGCGCCGCGCAAGGCCGTCTGGCTGGGCGGCGGCTCCCCGCAGCTCGCCTACGAGACCGTGGTCGGCGGGCTCCAGCACGACGGCACCCCCAACGAGCTGCACGTGATCACCGACGCCGCCACCGGCGAGAAGCTGTACGAGTGGCAGGCCGTCCACAACGGGACCGGCAACACCCAGTACAGCGGCCAGGTGACGCTGGGCACCGCGCCCTCGTACACGCTGACCGACACCACGCGCGGCAACCACAAGACGTACAACCTCAACCGGGGCACCTCCGGCACCGGCACGCTCTTCTCCAACTCGACCGACGTCTGGGGCAACGGCACCCCGCAGAACGCCGAGACGGCCGGCGCCGACGCCCACTACGGCGCCGCGCTCACCTGGGACTACTTCAAGAACGTGCACGGCCGCAACGGCATCCGCGGTGACGGCGTCGGCGCGTACTCCCGCGTCCACTACGGCAACAACTACGTCAACGCCTTCTGGCAGGACAGCTGCTTCTGCATGACGTACGGCGACGGGGACGGCAACGCCAAGCCGCTGACCTCCATCGACGTGGCCGCGCACGAGATGACGCACGGCGTCACCTCGAACACCGCACGCCTCGTCTACAGCGGTGAGTCCGGCGGCCTCAACGAGGCGACGTCCGACATCTTCGCCGCCGCCGTCGAGTTCCACGCGAACAACCCGCAGGACCCGGGCGACTACCTGGTCGGCGAGAAGATCGACATCCGGGGCAACGGCACCCCGCTGCGCTACATGGACAAGCCCAGCCGGGACGGCAACTCCAAGGACTACTGGTACTCCGGCATCGGCGGCGTCGACGTCCACTACTCCTCGGGCCCGGCCAACCACTGGTACTACCTGCTCTCCGAGGGCAGCGGCGCCAAGACGATCAACGGTGTCAGCTACGACTCCCCGACCTCCGACGGGCTGCCGGTCACCGGCATCGGCCGGGACAAGGCGTCGCTGATCTGGTTCAAGGCGCTCACCACCAAGTTCACCTCGACGACCAACTACGCCGCCGCCCGCACCGGCACGCTCGCGGTCGCCAGTGAGCTGTACGGCGCCACCAGCCCCGAGTACACGGCCGTGGCCCACGCCTGGGCCGCCATCAACGTCGGCGCCCGCCCCGGCGGCGGCGATCCCGACCCGGGCGGCAAGGTCTTCACCAACAACACCGTCGTGAACATCCCGGACGCGGGCGCGGCCGTCACCAGCTCGGTCACCGTCTCCGGCATCGCCGGCAACGCCCCGAGCACCCTCAAGGCCGACGTCAACATCAGCCACACCTGGCGCGGTGACCTGGTCATCGACCTGGTGGCCCCGGACGGCGGCACCTTCCGCCTGAAGAACGCCTCCCCCGGCGACTCCGCGGACAACGTGGTGGCGACCTACACGGTCAACGCCTCGTCCAAGGTGGCCAACGGGGTCTGGAAGCTGAGGGTCCAGGACGTCGCGCGGTACGACACCGGGCGGATCAACAGCTTCAAGCTCACCTTCTGATCCGGCGCAGGCACCGGAACACCGCTCGACCGAACGGCCCGGCAGGGGTTTCGCTCCCCTGCCGGGCCGTTCGTCGTGAGCAAGTCTCCTGTGTTCAGGAGGGGTTGTCCGCGTGGGCCCGGCACCCGGGAAACGCGGTGCCGGGCCTCTCGGCGGGCCGCCGTACGGCGCGGGCTCAGCGCATCAGCACGCCCGCGCCCTCCACCGCCGCTTCGCCGGGCACCGCCATCAGCCCCAACTCGGCGCCGGACGAGAGCAGTTCGTGCGAGGGCAGGACGCGCACGGTGTAGCCGTACGGTCCCGTCCGGTCCAGGGCGAGCGGGCCCTCGTACAGCCAGCGGTCCTCCAGGTCGTGGCCGCCCACCGGCTTCAGCGGGAAGACCTGGGCGTCCGCGATGGCGTCGGCCGAGTCCACCCGGCCCGCCACCACCTGGACCTCGACGTCGTCCGGGTCCAGGCCGCCGAGGGCGATCCGCACCCGCAGCGACAGGGTCGCCCCCAGCTCCGCCGAGCCGCCCGCCACGGTGCCGGTGACCGACTCCACATGGTCGACGGAGACCTCCGGCCAGGCCGCCCGGACCTTCGCCTTCCACTGGGCCAGCTCCCGCGCCACCGCCGGGCCGAGCGCCCGCCGGGAGTGCGCGGCGGGGGCGTAGAGCCGCTCCACGTACTCGCGCACCATCCGTCCCGCGAGCACCTTCGGCCCCAGGTTGACCAGGGTGGAGCGGACCATCTCGATCCACCGGTCCGGCAGCCCCGTGGCCCCCCGGTCGTAGAAGCGCGGGGCGACCCGGTCCTCGATCAGGGCGTACAGGGCGTTGGCCTCCAGCTCGTCGCGCCGGTCCTCGTCGACCGCCGAGCCGTCGGCGGTGGGGATCTCCCAGCCGAAGTCCGGCTCGAACCACTCGTCCCACCAGCCGTCGCGCACGGAGAGGTTGAGGCAGCCGTTGAGCGCCGCCTTCATCCCGCTCGTGCCGCACGCCTCCAGCGGGCGCAGCGGGTTGTTGAGCCAGACGTCGCAGCCCGGGTAGAGCTTCTGCGCCATGCCCATGCCGTAGTCCGGCAGGAAGACGATGCGGTGGCGCACGCGCGGGTCGTCCGCGAACCGCACCAGCTCCTGGACCAGCCGCTTGCCGCCGTCGTCGGCGGGGTGGGCCTTGCCGGCGACGACGATCTGGATCGGGTGCGTCGGGTGCAGGAGCAGGCCCCGCAGCCGGTCGCGGTCGCGCAGCATCAGCGTAAGGCGCTTGTACGAGGGGACGCGGCGGGCGAAGCCGATGGTCAGGACGTCGGGGTCCAGGACACCGTCGATCCAGCCCAGCTCGGCGGTGCCCGCGCCGCGCCGGCGCCAGGAGGCGTACAGCCGGCGGCGGACCTCGGTCACCAGCCGGCCGCGCAGCTCGCGTCGCAGCTCCCAGATCTCCTGGTCGCCGATGGAGCTCACCGCGTCCCAGCGGCGCGGGGTGCCGGACTGCCGCTCCACGGCATCGTCGGCCACCGGTGCGCCGGCCAGGACCTGGTGGGCGCGGCCGGTGCCGACCTGCCCGGCGCCCAGGCGGAAGACCTCGGGGGCGACCCAGGTCGGGGCGTGCACCCCGTTGGTGACGGAGGTGATCGGCACGTCGGCGGGGTCGAAGCCCGGCCACAGCCCGGAGAACATCTCCCGGCTGACGGCCCCGTGCAGGGTGGAGACGCCGTTGGCGCGCTGGGCGAGCCGGAGCCCCATCACGGCCATGTTGAACAGCTCGGGTTCGCCGCCGGGGTAGGTCTCCCGGCCCAACGGCAGGATCTTCTCCACGGGGACGCCGGGCAGCTCGCCGTCGTCGCCGAAGTGGCGGGCGATCAGCTGCCGGTCGAAGCGGTCCATCCCGGCGGGCACCGGGGTGTGGGTGGTGAAGACGGTCCCGGCCCGGACCACTTCGAGGGCCGCCTCGAAGCCGAGTCCGTCGGCGGCCAGTTCGCGGATGCGCTCCAGGCCGAGGAAGCCGGCGTGGCCCTCGTTGGTGTGGAACACCTCCGGTTCCGGGGTCCGGGTGAGCCGGCACCAGGTGCGCACCGCGCGCACCCCGCCGATGCCGAGCAGCATCTCCTGGAGCAGGCGGTGGTCGCTGCCGCCGCCGTAGAGCCGGTCGGTGACGTCGCGCTCGCCCGGCGCGTTCTCCTCGACGTCGGAGTCGAGCAGGAGGAGCGGGACGCGGCCGACCCGGGCCAGCCAGATGGAGGCGTGCAGCGAACGCCCGCCGGGCAGGGCGAGCACCACCCGGGCGGGGGTGCCGTCGGCCTCGCGGACCAGGTCGAGCGGCAGCTCGTTGGGGTCGAGGACGGGGTAGTGCTCCTGCTGCCAGCCCTCGCGGGAGAGGCTCTGGCGGAAGTAGCCGTGGCGGTAGAGCAGGCCGACGCCGATGAGCGGGACGCCCAGGTCGCTGGCGGCCTTGAGGTGGTCACCGGCGAGGATGCCGAGGCCGCCGCTGTACTGGGGCAGTGCGGCGGTGACGCCGAACTCGGGTGAGAAGTAGGCGACGGCGGCGGGGAGTTCCACGCCGGCCGCCTGCTGCTCCTGGTACCAGCGGGGGCCGTCCAGATACTCCTTCAGGTCGGCGGAGGCCTCGGCCAGGCGGCCCAGGTACTCCTCGTCCCGGCCCAGTTCGGCCAGGCGCCCGGCGGTCAGGGAGCCCAGCAGCCGTACGGGGTCGGCGTCCGCGGGCCGCCACCCCTCGGGGTCGGCGGACCGGAAGAGCTCGCGGGTCTCGGTATGCCACGACCAGCGCAGGTTGCGCGCGAGGTCGTGGAGAGGTCGGAGGGGTTCGGGGAGGACAGGACGCACGGTGAATCGACGAATGGCCTTCACGTACTCCACCTTTACAGGGGACTTGCGCATCCGAGCGGACGCACCACGGTGTGCGTCCCTTCCGTCACCCTCGACGGTAGCGGCCGTCCGTGGTCCGCGACCACGGCGCGCGGGCGGCTCACGGGGCCCGGGGCCGGTGGGCGCGCGCCGTGCCACAGGTGCACCACGCGTACCGCCCGCCGCCTCCCACCCCACCCTTCACCTGCGGGTTTGGCCGATTTCCTTCCCGTACGCGGCCTTGTGGACCTTCCGGTCACAGGGAAGGCTGCCGTGTGGCGCCGCAGAGCGGGTATCCGGAACCTGTGAGGGCGCTCCGGACGCGTACGCCCACCGGGGCGCGCGCCGGGCACGACCGGACCGGACCCGGGCGCGACCGGCCGGTTACGACCGAGTAGTTAACACAGCGCCGGATTTCCCGTGAACGAGCGCGGGGAAAGCTCTCCGCGTACTTCCCGGTACGCAGTCGGACCCGGCCCGCACACCTTCCCGGTGCGTCCGAAACACGCACGAAACACCCGCGACCCATCCATTCGAGTGCCATTCGAGTGAACGCGGACAGGAGCGGCCATGCCCACAGCCCGTCAGCGGACAGCTGAGCAGCTACAAAGGACAGATCCCCATCTTCGCGGCACGCGCGGTCGGTCCTCCGCGTCCGTGCCGTCCCCCGTGCACGCCGAGCTCCTCCAGCCCCCAGGTGATTCCATGATCGGTCGTATTCCCGTCCTGGACGTCCGTCCTCTCGTCGACTGCGGCAGACGGCCGGCGAAGGCCGTCGTCGGTGAGACCTTCCAGGTCACCGCCACCGTCTTCCGCGAAGGCCATGACGCGGTGGCGGCCAATGTCGTCCTGCGCGATCCCAGCGGACGGGTCGGACCGTGGACCCCGATGCGGGAGCTGGCCCCCGGCACGGACCGGTGGGGCGCGGAGATCACCCCGCACTCCGAGGGCCGCTGGACGTACACGGTGGAGGCGTGGAGCGATCCGGTCGCCACCTGGCGCCACCACGCCGCGATCAAGATCCCGGCCGGCATCGACACCGACCTGGTGCTGGCGGAGGGCGCGGCCCTGCTGGAGCGGGCCGCCGCCGGCGTGCCGAAGAAGAACGGGCGCGAGGCCGTGCTCGCGGCGGTGGACGCGCTGCGCGACACGGCCCACCCGCCGGCCGCCCGGCTGACCGCCGCCCTCACCCCGGCCGCCGAGGCGGTCCTGGCCCGCCACCCGCTGCGCGAACTGGTCACCCGGTCCAAGCCGCTGGCGGTGCGGGTGGAGCGCGAGCGGGCGCTGTACGGGTCGTGGTACGAGCTGTTCCCGCGCTCGGAGGGGGCGCGGCGGGAGCCGGTGGACCCGGGCGACACCGCGCCGGACGCGCCGACGCGGCTGGTCAGCGGCACGTTCCGGACGGCGGCCGAGCGGCTGCCCGCGGTCGCGGCCATGGGGTTCGATGTCGTGTACCTGCCCCCGATCCACCCCATCGGGACCACCCACCGCAAGGGCCCGGACAACTCCCTGACGGCCGGTGAGCACGATCCGGGCGTGCCGTGGGCGATCGGTTCGCCGGAGGGCGGGCACGACGCGGTCCACCCGGAGCTGGGCACGCTGGAGGACTTCGACCACTTCGTGGAGGTGGCCCGCAATCTGCGGATGGAGATCGCGCTGGACTTCGCGCTCCAGTGCTCGCCGGACCACCCGTGGGTCAAGGACCACCCGGACTGGTTCCACCACCGCCCCGACGGCTCGATCGCCTACGCCGAGAACCCGCCGAAGAAGTACCAGGACATCTACCCGATCGCCTTCGACAAGGACATGCGCGGCCTGGTGGCGGAGACCGTACGCGTCCTGCGCTTCTGGATGGACCGCGGCGTACGCATCTTCCGGGTCGACAACCCGCACACCAAGCCGGTGGTCTTCTGGGAGAAGGTCATCGCCGACGTCAACGGCACCGACCCCGACGTGATCTTCCTGGCGGAGGCGTTCACCCGCCCGGCGATGATGCACACCCTGGGCGCGGTCGGGTTCCAGCAGTCGTACACGTACTTCACCTGGCGCGACACCAAGCAGGAGCTGACCGAGTACGTCACGGAGCTGTCCGGCGAGGCCGCCTCGTACATGCGGCCGAACTTCTTCGTGAACACCCCGGACATCCTGCCGGGCCACCTCCAGCACGGCGGGCGGCCGGCCTTCGAGGCGCGTGCCGTGCTCGCCGCCACCCTCTCCCCGTCGTGGGGCCTCTACGCGGGATTCGAGCTGTGCGAGAACACTCCGGCCAAGCCGGGGAGCGAGGAGTACCTGCACTCGGAGAAGTACGAACTGCGCCCGAGGGACTGGGAGTCGGCGGAGCGCGAGGGCCGCACGCTGACGCCCCTGATCACCTCGCTGAACCGGATCCGACGACGTAACCCCGCGCTCCAGCAACTGCGAGACGTCCACTTCCACCACGCCGACAACGAGTCGCTGATCGTCTACAGCAAACGTTCCGGCTCGAACACCGTTCTGGTGGTCGTGAACCTCGACCCTCACCACACCCAGGAGGCCACGGTCTCGTTGGACATGGAGCGGCTCGGCCTTCAGGGGCACGAGCGCGTACCGGTGCGCGACGAGCTCACCGGCGACACCTATCACTGGGGCAGGGCCTTCTATGTGCGCCTGAAGCCGGGCACCACGCCCGCGCACATCGCCGTCCTGCGACCGTCCCCGCCGACCGGAGGGTCACCCACACCATGATCGTCAATGAGCCTGTCCACGACACGTTCGAGGACACTCCCGCCAAGGACCGTGATCCCGACTGGTTCAAGCGAGCCGTCTTCTACGAGGTGCTCGTCCGGTCCTTCCAGGACTCCAACGGCGACGGAATCGGCGACCTCAAGGGCATCACCGCCAAACTGGACTACCTCCAGTGGCTCGGTGTCGACTGCCTCTGGCTGCCGCCGTTCTTCAAGTCGCCGCTGCGCGACGGCGGTTACGACGTCTCCGACTACACCGCCGTGCTGCCGGAGTTCGGCGACCTCGCCGACTTCGTGGAGTTCGTGGACGCCTCGCACCAGCGGGGCATGCGCGTCATCATCGACTTCGTCATGAACCACACGAGCGATCAGCACGAGTGGTTCCAGCAGTCCCGCACCGACCCGGAGGGGCCGTACGGGGACTACTACATCTGGGCGGACGACGACAAGCAGTTCCAGGACGCCCGGATCATCTTCGTCGACACCGAGACGTCCAACTGGACCTTCGACCCGGTGCGCAAGCAGTACTACTGGCACCGCTTCTTCTCCCACCAGCCGGACCTCAACTACGAGAACCCGGCGGTGCAGGAGGAGATCCTCGCGGCCCTGCGCTTCTGGCTCGACCTGGGCATCGACGGCTTCCGGGTCGACGCGGTGCCCTACCTCTACCAGCGCGAGGGCACCAACTGCGAGAACCTCCCCGAGACCCACCACTTCCTCAAGCGGGTCCGCAAGGAGATCGACGCCAACTACCCGGACACGGTGCTCCTCGCCGAGGCCAACCAGTGGCCGGAGGACGTCGTCGACTACTTCGGCGACTTCGAGGCGGGCGGGGACGAGTGCCACATGGCGTTCCACTTCCCCGTCATGCCGCGCATCTTCATGGCGGTGCGCCGCGAGAGCCGCTACCCCGTCTCGGAGATCCTGGCGAAGACCCCGGCGATCCCGAAGAACTGCCAGTGGGGCATCTTCCTGCGCAACCACGACGAGCTGACCCTCGAGATGGTCACGGACGAAGAGCGCGACTACATGTACGCGGAGTACGCCAAGGACCCGCGGATGCGCGCCAACATCGGCATCCGCCGCCGCCTGGCCCCGCTGCTGGACAACGACCGCAACCAGATCGAGCTGTTCACCGCGCTGCTGCTGTCGCTGCCCGGCTCCCCGATCCTCTACTACGGGGACGAGATCGGGATGGGCGACAACATCTGGCTGGGCGACCGGGACGCGGTGCGCACCCCGATGCAGTGGACGCCCGACCGCAACGCCGGCTTCTCCTCCAGCGATCCGGGGCGGCTCTACCTCCCCACGATCATGGACCCGGTCTACGGCTACCAGGTCACCAACGTCGAGGCGTCGATGGCCTCGCCGTCCTCGCTGCTGCACTGGACCCGGCGGATGATCGAGATCCGCAAGCAGAACCCGGCCTTCGGGCTGGGTGAGTACACCGAGCTGCCGTCCTCCAACCCGGCGGTGCTGGCGTTCACCCGCGAGTACAAGGACGACCTCGTCCTGTGCGTGCACAACTTCTCGCGGTTCGCACAGCCCACGGAGCTGGACCTGCGATCGTTCAACGGACGCCATCCGGTGGAGCTGATCGGCGGGGTGCGCTTCCCGGCCATCGGCCAGTGGCCCTACCTGCTGACCCTTGCGGGACACGGCTTCTACTGGTTCCGGCTGCGCAAGGACGCGCCGCCGGCCTGACGGCGACGGCGCCTGGTGCGGGACGGTTTCCGCCGTCCCGCACGGGGCACTTGGACCGAGACGGAAGGCCGGGGGCCCTCATGGCTCCGCCGCCTTCGGCCTTCGAGGTTCCGCCGTTCGAGTCCGTACGGACCTTCCTCTCCCGACACGTCCCGCACAGCCGGACAGCCATTGCCGCAATCCGGGACACTCTTCGCATCCTGTGGTGTGCCCGGGGAAAGGACGCGATGCCATGTCGGAGGCTGCATCCACTCACGTCGCCCTGGCGAAGAGCACGAGGAACAGCGCAACCCCGAGCAGTACGCGGGACGGAGCCCTGCTGCCGTCCCTCGCCCCGCTGCTCCATGAATGGCTGCCCCGGCAGCGGTGGTTCGCCGGCAAGGGCCGGCCGGTCACCGGTTTCGCCCTGGTCTCCGCCACCGAGATGCTGCCGCTGGACGGCACCGCGGGGCCGGGCCTGCTCCACCTGCTGGTCCGGGTCCAGCAGCCGTCGCAGCCGGCTCGTACGGCCGACGACTGCTACCAGGTGCTGATCGGCGTACGGAGTTCGCTGCCGGCCACCCTCGCCGGCGCGCTGATCGGCCGGGTGGAGCGGGGCCCGCTGGCCGGGCGGACGGTCTACGACGCACTGCACGATCCACGCCTGGCCGACCTTCTGCTGGAACGATTCCGCCGGCCGGGCGCCCTCGGCTCCCTCCGCTTCGAGCGGGCCGCCGCGATCCCGGCCGGGCTGGCGCCCCGGGTCCTGGACGCCGAGCAGTCCAACTCCTCGCTCGTCTACGGCGACGCGTACATCCTCAAGATCTTCCGCCGGGTCTTCCCGGGCACCAACCCTGATCTGGAGCTGCCGCTCGCCCTGGCCCGCGAGGGGTGCGAACGGGTGCCGGCCCCGGTCGCCTGGTTCGAGGCCCCCGGCCCCGAACCGCTCACCCTCGGCGTGCTCCAGCCCTTCCTGCACGGCGCCCGGGACGGCTGGCAGCTCGCCCTGACCGCACTCACGGCGGGCCGCGACTTCGTCCCCGAGGCGCGGGCGCTGGGCCGGGCCACCGCCGAGGTGCACACCGCGCTCGCCGCGGCCCTGCCCACCCCGGCCCTGCACGGCACGCAGACCCGGCAGCTGATCGCCCAGATGACCCAGCGCCTGGAGGCCGCCGCCCAGGCGGTGCCCGCCCTCACCCCGTACG
The DNA here is from genome assembly GCF_040703535.1 of Streptomyces sp. NPDC007346. Classification (NCBI taxonomy): domain Bacteria; kingdom Bacillati; phylum Actinomycetota; class Actinomycetes; order Kitasatosporales; family Streptomycetaceae; genus Streptomyces; species Streptomyces sp. NPDC007346. The sequence continues at coordinate 14,009 of NZ_JBEYKR010000035.1, read as the reverse complement.
TCCCCGCCCTGCGCACCACGTTCGAGGCCGTCACGGCGCTGGGCCACCGGGGCGGCGGCTGGGCGCAGCAGCGGGTCCACGGCGACCTCCACCTCGGCCAGGCGCTGCGCTCCCCCGACGGCTTCTGGTCGCTGATCGACTTCGAGGGCGAACCGGCCCGCCCGCTGGACGAGCGCCGCCGCCCGGCGCCCCCGGTGCGCGATGTGGCGGGCATGCTGCGCTCCTTCGACTACGCGGCCCGCTCGCACCGCCCGTGGAACCCCGAGTGGGCGGCCCGTTGCCGCGCCGCCTACTGCGAGGGGTACGCGCTCGCCTCGGGCACCGACCCGCGCGGCGAGCCGGAGCTGCTGCGCGCCCACGAGACCGACAAGGCGGTGTACGAGGTGGTGTACGAGGCCCGGCACCGCCCCGACTGGCTGCCGGTCCCGATGGCCGCCATCCAGCGCCTGGCCCAGTCCGCCGCGGCCTGAGCCCGTACTCCCGCCGTTCACCCCTCCACCCTCCGAACCCCCCGAGGAGGCCGTCCCTGTGACCGCCCGCAAGCCGTCCCGCAAGGCATCCCGCAAGACCACCGCCGCCGAGGCCGGCGCCGGCCCCCGTGCCGACGCCGTGAGCGTGGAGGCCGCGCAGGCGTCCGCGCCCACGCCCGTGCCCGCTGTCGCCACCGCTCCCGCCTCCGCTCCTCTCTCCGCTCCCCCTCCCGCCTCCCTCGAAGCCGAGGCCGGGGCCGACGTCACGGCCGAGGCCGAGACCGCCGCGCCGGGAGCCGCCGCCACGGCCACCAAGGCCGCACCCGCCAAGGCCGCCCCCGCCAAGCGCACCCGGCCCCGGCGTACGGACCCGGTCCCGCCGCGCCCCCGGCAGGGCGACGAGGGCCGGGGCGCCCGCCCGGCACCGGCCCTGGACGGCGCGGACCGCGGCCGGCTGCTGGCCGGTGACCACCACGCGCCGCACGACGTGCTCGGCGCCCGGCCGGTCCCGGGCGGTGTGCTGGTCCGGGCGCTGCGCCCGTTCGCCCGCTCGGTGACGGTGCTGGCCGAGGGGGTGCGGGCCGAACTCGACGACGACGGCGACGGGTTCTTCTCCGGGGTGCTGCCGGTGAAGGAGGTGCCCGTCTACCGCCTCCAGGTCGCGTACGACGACCACACCATCGAGGTGGACGACCCGTACCGCTTCTGGCCCTCGCTCGGCGAGCTCGATCTGCATCTGATCGGGGAGGGCCGCCACGAGGAGCTGTGGCGGGCGCTGGGCGCGGAGCCGATGGTCCACCAGGGGGTGGCCGGGACCCGGTTCACCGTGTGGGCGCCGAACGCGCGCGGGGTGCGGGTGACCGGTGACTTCACCTACTGGGACGGCACGGGTACGCCGATGCGTTCGCTCGGCTCGACCGGGGTGTGGGAGCTGTTCCTGCCCGGGGTCGGGGAGGGCGCGCTGTACAAGTACGACATCTGCCGCCCGGACGGTTCGCACACGGTACGGGCCGACCCGATGGCCCGGCACACCGAGGTGCCGCCCGCCACCGCGTCCGTCGTCACCGCCTCGCACCACGAGTGGCGGGACGCGGACTGGATGGCCCACCGGGGCGACCGCCCGGTCCACGAGGCCCCCTTCTCGGTGTACGAGGTCCATCTCGCCTCCTGGCGGCCAGGACTGACGTACCGTCAACTGGCCGACCAGCTCCCGGCGTACGTCAAGGACCTGGGCTTCACCCACGTCGAGCTGATGCCGGTCTCCGAGCACCCCTTCGGCGGCTCCTGGGGCTACCAGGTCACCGGGTTCTACGCACCGACCTCCCGCATGGGCACCCCGGACGACTTCCGGTTCCTGGTGGACGCCCTGCACCGGGCGGGCATCGGCGTCATCATGGACTGGGTTCCGGCCCATTTCCCGCGTGACGACTGGGCGTTGGCCGAGTTCGACGGGCGCGCCCTGTACGAGCACTCCGACCCGCGGCGGGCGGCGCACCCGGACTGGGGGACGCTGGAGTTCGACTACGGCCGCACCGAGGTGCGTAACTTCCTGGTCGCCAACGCCACGTACTGGTGCGAGGAGTTCCACATCGACGGGCTGCGGGTCGACGCCGTCGCCTCGATGCTCTACCTCGACTACTCCCGCGAGGACGGCCAGTGGTCGCCCAACGACCAGGGCGGGCGGGAGAACTGGGACGCGGTCGCCTTCCTCCAGGAGATGAACGCGACCGTCTACCGGCGCAATCCCGGGGTCGTCACCGTCGCCGAGGAATCCACCGCCTGGGACGGCGTCACCCGGCCCACCGACAGCGGCGGCCTGGGCTTCGGGCTCAAGTGGAACATGGGGTGGATGCACGACTCGCTGCTGTACGTGGCGAAGGAGCCGGTGCACCGCAAGTACCACCACGACGAGATGACGTTCTCGATGGTGTACGCGTACAGCGAGAACTACGTGCTGCCGATCTCGCACGACGAGGTGGTGCACGGCAAGCAGGCGCTGGTGGCGAAGATGCCCGGCGACTGGTGGCAGCAGCGCGCCAACCACCGCGCCTACCTGGGCTTCATGTGGGCCCACCCCGGCAAGCAACTCCTGTTCATGGGACAGGAGTTCGCCCAGGGCGCGGAGTGGTCGGAGGGCCACGGCCCGGACTGGTGGCTGCTGGACCCCTCCTACGAGGCCTCCGGGGACCACCGCGGGGTGCGGCACCTGGTGGGCGACCTGAACGCGGTGTACGGGGCGGTGCCCGCGCTGTGGCAGCGCGACACCGTGCCGGAGGGGTTCAGCTGGGTGGACGGCGGGGCGGCCGAGGACAACGTCTTCGCCTTCCTCCGCTACGACGCGGACGGCTCTCCGCTGCTGGCGGTCTCGCACTTCTCCCCGGTGGTCCGCCACGACTACCGCCTCGGGGTGCCGGAGACCGGGACCGAGGGCTGGGTGGAGGTCCTCAACACGGACGCGGAGCGGTACGGCGGCAGCGACGTACGCAACGAGGAGCCGCTGAAGGCCGAGGCGGTGCCCGCGCACGGCCGGCCGGCCAGCATCTCGCTGACGCTGCCGCCGCTGGCGACGGTGTGGTTCCGGCCCGCCTGAGCGGCTGAGGGGAAGCGCAAGGACACCCGTACCGGGGGATACGGGTGTCCTTGGGTGGGGGGTGTCGCGATGGTTCGAAGCGGTCGGTCAGACCGTGGCGGGCGCGGCCGCCGTCTCGCGCGGCTCGGGTACGTCACCGGGGTCGGCGGAGCCTTCGGAGGGGGCGTGGTCGTCGACCAGGGTCCGCTCGTCGAACGGGATCTGTCCGGCGAGGACCCGGCCGACGCGCTCCTTGTCGATCTCCTTGGTCCAGTGGCCGACCAGGACCGTGGCGACCGCGTTGCCCGCGAAGTTGGTCAGGGCGCGGGCCTCGCTCATGAAGCGGTCGATGCCGACGATCAGGCCGACCCCGTCGACGAGTTCGGGGCGGTGCGACTGGAGCCCGCCCGCGAGGGTCGCCAGGCCCGCGCCGGTCACGCCCGCCGCCCCCTTCGAGGCGATGATCATGAAGATGAGGAGCGAGATCTGCTCGCTCGCGCCCAGCGGGTCGCCCATCGCGTTGGCGATGAAGAGCGAGGACATCGTGAGGTAGATCGCGGTGCCGTCGAGGTTGAAGGAGTAGCCGGTCGGCACGGTGATGCCGACGACGGGCTTGCTGACGCCCAGGTGCTCCATCTTCGCGATGAGCCGCGGCAGCGCGGACTCGGAGGAGGAGGTGGAGAGGATGAGCAGGAACTCGCGGCCCAGGTACTTCAGCAGGGAGATCAGGTTCACCCCGGCGACCAGGCGCAGGATGGCGCCGAGCACCACGAAGACGAAGAGTCCGCAGGTGACGTAGAAGCCGACCATGATGATGGCGAGCGACTTCAGGGCGTCGAGTCCGGTCTCGCCGACCACCGCCGCGATGGCCCCGAACGCGCCGACCGGGGCGGCCCACATGATCATGGCGAGGATGCGGAAGACGAGCCGCTGGATGTGGGTGATGCCCCGGATGATCGGCTCGCCCGCCGAGCCCATCGCCTGGAGCGCGAAGCCCGCGAGCAGCGCGACCAGCAGGGTCTGGAGCACCTCGCCGGCCGTGAAGGCGGAGACGATGGTGGTCGGGATGATGCCGAGCAGGAAGTCCACGGTGGACTCGCTGGCGCCCGCCGCCTGCTTCTCCCCGGCGGCGCGGGCCGCCTCGGTGATGTGGAGGGTGGAGCCGGGCTCCAGGAAGTTGCCGACCAGCAGGCCGATGGCGAGGGCGACGGTCGACATGACCAGGAAGTAGCCCAGCGCCAGGCCGCCCACGGCGCCGACCTTGGCCGCCTTGCGGACCGAGCCCACGCCCAGCACGATCGTGCAGAAGATGATCGGCGAGATCATCATCTTGATCAGGTTCACGAAGCCGGCGCCGATGGGCTTGAGTTCGACGGCCACCCCGGGGGCCGTGAAGCCCACCAGGATGCCGAGCGCCACGGCGGCGATCACGGCGATGTAGAGGTAGTGGGTACGGTCCCGCTGTTTGGCTGCCACTGCCACGGTGGGCTCCTCGGCTCGGTCCTCGCGTGCACCCCCGTCCCTGGGGGCTCCGGTGACTATCCACCGCCCTGTGACCCCGGTCACCCTTGCGTTCATATCGTTCACGGGGCGGTCTCGGGCCACGGGGACCGGCCGGCCGCGGGGAGGCAGACTGGGGCCATGCGCCTCCCCCGTACCCGCCCCCGCAGCCTGGCCGGGCAGCTCTTCGCCATGCAGGTCGTGCTCATCGCCGCGGTGGTGGCCGGGTGCGCGGTCTTCGCGTACGTCTCCGGCTCGGCGCAGGCCGAGCGGACGGCGGCCCGGCAGGTGCGGGCGGCGGCGCTGGCGGTGGCCGACTCCCCGTCCGTACGCGAGGCGATCCTCACCCCGGACCCCTCCGCCGCACTCCAGCCGTACGCGGAGCGGGTGCGCCGGGACACCGGGATCGCCTTCGTCACGATCATGGACACCGAGCGGGTGCGCTGGACGCATCCGGACGCCTCGCTGATCGGCGAGACCTTCCTCGGCCACACCGAGGAGGCGCTCGCCGGGGCGACCTTCACCGAGACGTACACCGGCACGCTGGGCCCCTCGATACGGGTGGTGACCCCGGTCCGCGACGGGGAGGAGATCATCGGCCTGGTCAGTGCGGGCATCACGGTGGACCTGGTCTCCTCGCAGGTACGGGAGCAGCTGGGCGCCCTCGCGCTGGCGGCGGGCGGGGCGCTGGCGCTGGGCGGGATCGGCACGTACGTGATCAACGCCCGGCTGCGGCGCCACACCCACGGGATGAACGCGGCCGAGCTGAGCCGGCTGCACGACTACCACCAGGCCACCCTGCACGCGGTGCGCGAGGGGCTGCTGATGCTGGACGGGCAGCGGCGGATCGCGCTGATCAACGACGCGGGGCGGGAGCTGCTGGGGATCGACCCGGAGGCGCAGGCGCTGGGGCGGACCGTGGACGAGCTGGCGCTGCCCGCGCCGCTGACCGGGGCGCTGCTGGCCTCCGAGGCGCGGGTGGACGAGCTGCACCTGACGGCGGAGCGGGTGGTGGTGGTCAACACCCGTCCGGTGGTGGGCGGTGAGCGGCGCGGCACGGTGGTGACCCTGCGCGACCACACCGAGCTCCAGGCGCTCACCGGTGAGCTGGACTCGGAGCGCGGCTTCACCCAGGCACTGCGCTCGCAGGCCCACGAGGCGGCGAACCGGCTGCACACCGTGGTGTCGCTGATCGAGCTGGGGCGGGTGGAGGAGGCGGTGGAGTTCGCGACGGCGGAGCTGGAGCTGGCGCAGGTGCTGACCGACCGGGTGGTGGGCGCGGTGGAGGAGCCGGTGCTGGCCGCGCTGCTGCTGGGCAAGGCGGCCCAGGCGCACGAGCGCGGGGTGGAGCTGGAGCTGGCGCAGGACAGCCTGATCGACGACGGGGCGCTGCCGGACACGCTCGCCCAGCGGGACCTGGTGACGATCCTGGGCAATCTGATCGACAACGCGGTGGACGCGGCCTCGGAGGGGGACGGCTCCGGCTCCGCGGGGGCCGTGCCCGCGCAGCGTACGGCTGCGCAGGGAGCCGGGCGGGCCCGGGTCACCGTGACCGCGCTCGCCGGCGAGGGGGAGCTGCTGCTGCGGGTCTCGGACACCGGGCCGGGCATCGGGCCCGAGGAGGCGGACGAGGTGTTCCGGCGCGGCTGGTCGACGCACGGGGCGGGGCGCGGGCTCGGCCTCGCGCTGGTGCGGCAGGCCGCGCACCGCAACGGCGGGAGCGTGGAGCTGGACCGGGCGCCGGAGGGCGGGGCGCGGTTCACCGTACGGCTGCCGCTCGGGGGCCGTACGGCTGCCGCTCGCGCGAAGGAGGTCACCGCGTGATCCGGGTCCTGGTGGTCGAGGACGATCCGGTGGCCGCCGACGCGCACCAGATGTACGTGGAGCGGGTCGACGGCTTCACCGTGGCCGCGGTGGCCCACACCCGGGCGGAGGCCGTACGGGTGCTGGAGCGGACCCCGGTGGACCTGCTCCTGCTGGACCTGTACCTCCCCGACGGGCACGGGCTCGGGCTGCTGCGGTCGCTGCGGGCCGCCGGGCACGGGGCGGACGTGATCGCGGTGACCTCGGCGCGGGACCTCGCGGTGGTGCGGGAGGGGGTGTCGCTGGGGGTCGTGCAGTACGTCCTGAAGCCGTTCACGTACCCCACGCTGCGGGACCGGCTGGTGCGGTACGCGGAGTTCCGGGCGGCCGCCGGGGAGGCGAGCGGGCAGGAGGAGGTGGACCGGGCGCTGGGCGCGCTGCGGGTCGCCCATCCGGCCGCGCTGCCCAAGGGGCTGAGCGGGCCGACCCTGGAGGCGGTGACCCGGGTCCTGCGGGAGTCCGCGCAGGGGGTGACGGCGGCGGCGGCCGGGGAGCTGCTGGGGATCTCGCGGATCACCGCGCGCCGCTATCTGGAGCATCTGGTGGCCGTGGGGAGCGCGGCGCGGCGTCCGCATTATGGGCAGGTCGGCCGACCGGAGCTCCACTACCGCTGGCTGGCCGGCGGCCGGTGAGCCCTGTCGGCGGGCCCTGCCACAAGCGCTTGCCGCACAGGCCCACGGGGTGGTGGGGGGGCTTGCGCGGAGGCGGGAAGAAAGCGCTGGTGGGACGCGTGAATGCGTACCGCCCGCCCGGTTCGTGCTAGGAGGTTCCTACGAAGCGTGTTCCGCGGTGGACGGACCGTAGCCAGAAACGGAAAGGGATCCTACGGTGGGGCCGTGCACCCCACCCCGCCCTTCAACGCCCCCGCCGCGCGCCGACTCCGTGAGGCACTGGGGATGGCGCCCGGCCACGTCGCCTACGGCCTCGCCGCCCAGTACGGGCTCCGGGTCCCCGCCGAGACCGTCGTCGCCTGGGAGCGCGGTATCGCGACCCCCGGCGAACGCGAGCTGACCGCGCTCGCCGGAGTCCTCTGGTGCGCCCCCGGCGAGCTGCTGACCGCCGCCACCACCCTGCGCGAGCACCGCCTCTCCCGGGAGCTCTCCGTCGACGACCTGGCGCGGCAGCTCGGGATGACCGGGGCCTCGTACCAGCGGATGGAGGAGTCGGGGCGCTGGAAGGGCAACGAGCGCCAGTCCACCGCGCTGTGCCGGGCGCTGGACCTGACACCGGCGCAGTTCCTCACGGCGACGGGCCGCGACGAGGAGCTGGCCGAGCTGCTGACCAGCGCGCTCACCACGCGCTGGCAGGCGTACGTCCGCCCGGTGGCGAAGATCGTCCCGCTGGAGCGGGCCCATGTCCAGGACGTCCTGGAGCAGCTGCACGCCGACTACCAGGCCCTGATGGTCCCCACCCTGAGCTGGAGCGGCACGGGCCAGGAACGGTCCGCGGCGCCGGGCGACGCGGGACAGGCGTTCCTGGCCCGGGTGGTGGACCAGTTCTGGCGGACCGCCGGGGTGTGACCCGCCGGGCGCGACGCGCGCCCCGCGCTCCCGCTCCACGGGTCTGGAAGACCGACTCCGGATCCAGAAGACGGATCTAGAAGACCGACTCCGCCTCGTACATCCGCTCCACCGGCACCGTCTTCAGCTGGGTGACCGCGTCCGCGAGCGGCACCATGGCGATGTCGTTGCCGCGCAGGGCGGTCATCCTGCCGAAGTCCCCGCGGTGCACGGCCTCCACCGCGTTCCAGCCGAAGCGGGTGGCGAGGACCCGGTCGTACGCGGTGGGCGTGCCGCCGCGCTGGACATGGCCGAGAATGACCGGCCGGGCCTCCTTGCCGAGCCGGGTCTCCAGCTCGACGGCGAGGCGGTTGCCGATGCCCTGGAAGCGCTCGTGGCCGTACTGGTCGATGGCGCCCTTGGCGTACGGCATGGAGCCCTCGGCCGGGTGCGCGCCCTCGGCGACGCAGATGACGGCGAACTTCTTGCCGCGGGCGAACCGCTCCTCGACCATCTTGACCAGGTCGTCGACCTGGAAGGGGCGCTCGGGCAGGCAGATGCCGTGGGCGCCGCCGGCCATCCCGGACTCCAGCGCGATCCAGCCCGCGTGGCGGCCCATGACCTCGACGACCATCACCCGCTGGTGGGACTCGGCGGTGGTCTTGAGGCGGTCTATGGCCTCGGTCGCGACGCCGACGGCCGTGTCGAAGCCGAAGGTCCGGTCGGTGGCGGAGATGTCGTTGTCGATGGTCTTCGGCACACCGACGACGGGCATGCCCGCGTCGGAGAGCATCCGGGCCGCGGTGAGCGTGCCCTCGCCGCCGATCGGGATGAGCGCGTCGATGTCGTAACGGCGGGCCAGCTCCTCGCAGTTCTCGGCGGCCTCGCGCAGCCGGTCGCGCTCCAGGCGGGCCGAGCCGAGGATGGTGCCGCCACGGGCGAGGATGCCGCTGACCGCGTTGAGGTCGAGGGGGCGGAAGTGGCCGTCGAGCAGCCCCTTGAAGCCGTCCTCGAAGCCGATGACCTCGTCGCCGTGGCCCACCACCGCCCGGTGGACGACCGACCGGATCACTGCGTTCAGGCCGGGGCAGTCGCCGCCCGCGGTGAGAATTCCGATGCGCATCGAGGTATGTCTCCTGCTCGTTAGTGCCGCGCTTCCCGGGGGCCGGCTCGAGACGGCCCCCGTGCCCTGAACCAGGTCGATTGTCCCATGCCCGGCACGGACCTCGCGCTTTTTGCCTGGCCGGGGGAGGGAAGGAGCGGGTAGGAGGGGGATGGGGAGCGGGACTTCCGCCGTGGAGGACCGGCCACCTCCGGCGGGCGGCATAGCGGCCCGCGCAGGTATCGTCAAGAGGCAATGCAGGCCAATGCCGCACCCCTCGGAACACCGGGGACAGCGCGGGGAGAACCCCCACGTCCTGGACGGACCGCGGGTCGCGGCACCGCACAACGACGGGAGAGCACGCGTGGCGCGCAGCGTGTACGTGACCGGGATCGACCGGGGGGACGGCCGGCAGGTCGTCGAGCTGGGAGTCATGGAGCTACTGACGCGTCAGGTGGACCGGGTCGGGGTCTTCCGTCCGCTGGTCCACGACGGGCCCGACCGGCTCTACGAGCTGCTGCGGGCCCGCTACCGGCTCTCCCAGAGCCCCGCTTCGGTCTACGGCCTGGACTACCACCAGGCCTCCACCGTGCAGGCGGAGAAGGGGACCGACGAGCTGGTCTCGCTGCTCGTCGAGCGCTTCCACCAGGTGGCCCGGGAGTACGAGGTGGTCCTCGTGCTCGGCAGCGACTTCGCCGACACCCAGCTCCCCGACGAGCTGGCGCTCAACGCCCGCCTGGCCAACGAGTTCGGCGCCTCGGTGATCGCGGTCGTCGGCGGCAAGGGCCAGACCGCGGAGTCCGTGCGCGCCGAGACCCGCAACGCCTACCGCGCCTACGCCGGGCTCGGCTGCGACGTCCTGGCGGTGGTGGTGAACCGGGTCGCCCCCGAGGACCGCGCGGTGATAGCGGAGCGGCTGGCGGCCCGGCTGCCGGTGCCCGTCTCCGTACTGCCGGACGACCCGGCGCTCTCCGCCCCGACGGTCGCCCAGATCACCGCGGCCCTGGACGGTACGGTGCTGCTCGGCGACGACTCGGGGCTCGCCCGCGACGCGCTGGACTTCGTCTTCGGCGGGGCGATGCTGCCCAACCTGCTGAACGCGCTGACCCCCGGCTGCATGGTCGTGACGCCCGGGGACCGCTCGGACCTGGTGGTGGGTTCGCTGGCCGCGCACAGCGCCGGCACCCCGCCCATCGCGGGCATCCTGCTGACCCTGAACGAGCGCCCCGGCGAGGAGATACTCACGCTGGCCGCCCGGCTCGCACCGGGGACCCCGGTCGTCTCGGTGGCCGGCGGCTCCTTCCCCACGGCGGCGGAACTCTTCACCCTGGAAGGGAAGTTGAACGCGGCGACGCCCCGCAAGGCGGAGACCGCGCTCGGCCTCTTCGAGCGACATGTCGACACCGGCGCCCTGCTGGAGCGGATCTCGGTGGCCCGCAGCGGCCGGGTCACCCCGATGATGTTCGAGCACGAGCTGCTGGAGCAGGCCCGCTCCGACCGCAAGCGCGTGGTCCTGCCCGAGGGCACCGAGGAGCGGGTGCTGCGCGCGGCCGACGTCCTGCTGCGCCGCGACGTCTGCGACCTCACCCTCCTCGGCGACGTGGACACGATCCGCAAGAAGGCCGCCGACCTCGGCATCGACCTCGCCGAGACCCAGATCGTCGACCCGCAGACCTCCGAGCTGCGCCAGGCCTTCGCCGAGCGGTACGCGCAACTGCGCGCGCACCGCGGGGTGACGGTGGAGCTGGCGTACGACGTGGTGGCGGACGTGAACTACTTCGGCACGCTGATGGTGCAGGAGGGGCTGGCCGACGGGATGGTCTCCGGTTCGGTGCACTCCACGGCGGCCACCATCCGCCCGGCGTTCGAGATCATCAAGACGAAGCCGGACGCCTCGATCGTCTCCTCCGTCTTCTTCATGTGCCTGGCCGACAAGGTGCTCGTCTACGGCGACTGCGCGGTCAACCCGGACCCGAACGCCGAGCAGCTCGCGGACATCGCGGTGCAGTCGGCGGTGACGGCGGCCCGCTTCGGCGTCGAGCCCCGGATCGCGATGCTGTCGTACTCCACCGGGACCTCCGGCTCCGGCGCCGACGTGGACAAGGTGCGCGAGGCGACCGAGCGGGTGCGGGCCGAGCGGCCCGAGCTGCGGGTGGAGGGGCCGATCCAGTACGACGCGGCCGTCGAGCCGTCCGTCGCGGCGACGAAGCTGCCGGGGTCGAAGGTGGCCGGGCAGGCCACCGTGCTGATCTTCCCGGACCTCAACACCGGCAACAACACCTACAAGGCCGTGCAGCGCTCGGCGGGCGCGGTGGCGGTCGGCCCGGTGCTCCAGGGGCTGCGCAAGCCCGTCAACGACCTGTCCCGGGGCGCGCTCGTCCAGGACATCGTCAACACCGTGGCGATCACGGCGATCCAGGCGCAGGGCGAGGAGCGCCCCGCATGACGACGACCACTCCCTCCGGAAACGAAAGCACGGCAGCCCCTGTGGAACCGCACCGCGTCCTCGTCCTCAACTCCGGCTCCTCCTCGGTGAAGTACCAGCTGCTCGACATGCGCGACCGCTCGCGGCTCGCCTCCGGTCTGGTCGAGCGGATCGGCGAGGAGACCTCGCGCCTGGTGCACACCCCGCTGACCGGCGGCGGCGCCGAGCCCCGGGAGCGCGTCGGCCGCATACCGGACCACGAGGCGGCGCTGAAGGCGGCGGCCGAGGAGCTGACGGCGGACGGGCTCGGCCTGGACTCCCCCGAACTCGCCGCGATCGGCCACCGGGTGGTGCACGGCGGGCTGAAGTTCAGCGCGCCGACCGTGGTCACCGACGAGGTGCTGAAGGAGATCGAGCGCCTGGTCCCGGTCGCCCCGCTGCACAACCCGGCCAACATCACCGGCATCCGTACGGCGCGGGCGCTGCGCCCTGACCTGCCGCAGGTCGCGGTCTTCGACACGGCGTTCCACACGACGATGCCGGAGTCGGCCGCCCGGTACGCGATCGACGTGGAGACCGCCGACGCGCACCGCATCCGCCGCTACGGCTTCCACGGCACCTCGCACGCGTACGTCTCCCGCAGGACGGCCGAGCTGCTGGGCAAGGCGCCCGAGGACGTCAACGTCATCGTGCTGCACCTGGGCAACGGGGCCTCCGCCTCGGCGGTCGCGGGCGGGCGGTGCGTGGAGACCTCCATGGGACTGACCCCCTTGGAAGGGCTCGTGATGGGTACGCGCTCCGGGGACATCGATCCGGCGGTCACCTTCCACCTGAAGCGGGTGGCGGGCATGTCGGCCGACGAGATCGACGTCCTGCTGAACAAGAGGAGCGGGCTGGTCGGGCTCTGCGGCGACAACGACATGCGGGAGATCCGCCGCCGGGTGGACGAGGGCGACGAGAGGGCCGCGCTCGCCTTCGACATCTACGTCCACCGGCTGAAGAAGTACATCGGCGCGTACGCGGCGGTGCTCGGCCGGGTGGACGCGGTGGCGTTCACGGCGGGGGTCGGGGAGAACTCGGCCCCGGTGCGGGAGGCTGCCATCGCGGGCCTGGAGGAGTTCGGTCTCGCGGTGGACGCCGGCCTCAACGCCGTACGGTCCGGTGAGCCGCGGCTGATCTCGCCGGAGTACGCGCGGGTCGCGGTCGCCGTGGTGCCGACGGACGAGGAGCTGGAGATCGCCGACCAGACGTTCGCGCTCGTGGGCCGGCCGTAGCCCGTGGCCCGTTCATCGGGGCTCGGACGGGTCGACAACTGAGCACCCCCGCGCCCCTTTGTATCTTCCACCAGCCGGAATATTCCGCAGCGAAACAAACCGATAGGATCCGCCCTATGCGCCGTTCCAAAATCGTCTGCACCCTCGGTCCCGCCGTCGACTCCCATGAGCAGCTCGTCGCTCTGATCGAGGCCGGCATGAGCGTGGCCCGTTTCAACTTCAGTCACGGCTCCCACGAGGAACACCAGGGCCGGTACGACCGTGTCCGCAAGGCGGCCGCCGAGACCGGCCGCGCGATCGGCGTCCTCGCCGACCTCCAGGGCCCGAAGATCCGCCTGGCCAAGTTCGCCGAGGGCCCGGTCGAGCTGGTCCGCGGGGACGAGTTCACCATCACCTCCGAGGACGTCGCCGGCGACAAGTCGATCTGCGGCACGACCTACAAGGGTCTGCCCGGCGACGTCACCAAGGGCGACCCGATCCTGATCAACGACGGCAACGTCGAGCTGAAGGTCGTCGAGGTCGTCGGCCCCCGGGTCAAGACCATCGTCATCGAGGGCGGTGTCATCTCCGACCACAAGGGCATCAACCTGCCCGGCGCCGCGGTGAACGTCCCGGCCCTCTCCGAGAAGGACGTCGAGGACCTGCGCTTCGCCCTGCGGATGGGCTGCGACCTGGTCGCCCTCTCCTTCGTCCGGGACGCCGACGACGTCAAGGACGTGCACAAGGTGATGGACGAGGAGGGCCGCCGGGTCCCCGTCATCGCCAAGGTGGAGAAGCCGCAGGCGGTCGAGCACATGGAGGGCGTCGTCATGGCGTTCGACGGTGTGATGGTGGCCCGTGGCGACCTGGCGGTGGAGTACCCGCTGGAGAAGGTCCCGATGGTGCAGAAGCGCCTCATCGAGCTGTGCCGGCGCAACGCCAAGCCGGTGATCGTGGCGACCCAGATGATGGAGTCGATGATCACCAACTCGCGGCCGACCCGCGCCGAGGCGTCCGACGTCGCCAACGCGATCCTGGACGGCGCGGACGCGGTCATGCTGTCGGCCGAGTCGTCGGTGGGCGCGTACCCGATCGAGACGGTCAAGACGATGTCGAAGATCGTCGTCGCCGCCGAGGAGGAGCTGCTCTCCAAGGGCCTCCAGCCGCTGGTCCCGGGCAAGAAGCCCCGTACGCAGGGCGGTTCGGTGGCCCGTGCGGCCTGCGAGATCGCGGTAGACAGATCACGTTCAACTCGTTGCAGCCACCGCTGAATATCGTGAATGCAGTGCAGGCCCCCGACCCTCCCGCTGGAAACGATCAGTACGGCC
>NZ_JBEYKR010000034.1:0-51675 GCF_040703535.1 Streptomyces sp. NPDC007346 | reverse complement strand
GCTCGACGCAACTTGCATTGAGCGTGTCGCCCATCAGTGCCGGGGCGATGTAGTCGATGCTGCAGCCCAGGCCGATGGTGACCTGGTTGCCCGGTCCGGCACCCCGTCCAGGAAGGCGACCGCGGCTTCGATCTCGTAGGGGTGCGACTGCTCCAGGGCGTCGACGGCGCTCCAGCAGAAGTCCGTCGCCCGGAACAGCCAGGCGTGCCACACCTCGTTGCGGTGCAGCAGTCCGACGATCGGACCGGTCGCGAGCAGTTCGGCCGGTGGGTCGTCGACCACGGGGACGAACGGCGCGGCGGGATATCCGCGCTGTGAGGGGAGTAGCGCGGGCAGCGCGCCCTCTTTGGTCGACACGTCGCTCAGATAGCGGCAGATCCGTTCCACACGGGGCCCGTCGCAGCGGCCGATGGAGTCGAGGACGCTGAGCGCGTGGGCGGTGTGCAGCGGCTGGCTGACCGGACCGCGGAGGTCGGGTTCCAGCGCGTGGGCGTAGCCGCCGTCCTCGTTCCGGTAGGCGGCGAGCGCCGTCTCGACGGGGTCCGGGGCGCCGTCGAGGAAGCGGTGGGCGAACCTCCGCTGTTCGAGGACGCGGGCGGTGAGCCAGATGAAGTGCTCGGCGCGGGCGAGGGGGTGTGCTCCGGTTCCAGCCATGGACCGACCGTAGAGGGCGAAGGGGCCCCGGCACACACCCGGCGGACCGGCTGCACTCTCAGGAGCGCGATAATGAGGGCATGCGGTTGACGATTTTCTGGGAGCGGATGGCGGACCACTTCGGTGCCGTGTACGCGGACTCCTTCGCCCGTGACCATGTGATGGCCGAACTCGGCGGCCGTACGGTGCACCAGGCACTGGACGCGGGCTGGGAGGCGAAGGACGTCTGGCGCGCGGTCTGCACGTCCATGGACGTCCCCGCCGACAAGCGCTGACGGCGACGGGCCTCTCCGTCTGCGAGTGCTGACGCCCGGGGGCCTCCCCGTCAGCGAGCGCTGACACTCAGGGGCCTCCCCGGCGAGCGCTGACGCCCACAGGTTTTCCCCGTCGGCGAGCGCTGATCCCGTCACCGACCGGCCGGGGGACCGGCTGTCGGTGGCGTAGGCGAGACTTGTCCCGTGTCATCGACAGACGAGACCGTTCCGGCCCAGCCGCCCGCCGCCCCGCCCCCCGGGCCCCCCGCGCCACCGCCCGGCCCGGCGCCCTCCCGGATGCCGGGCTGGTTGCCGCGCGCGATGGTGCTGGCCCTGGCGCTCTACGCCTGTTTCCAGCTCGGCAGCTGGGCGTTCGACCAGGTCATCGGATTGCTGACCAATGTGCTGATCGCGTTCTTCCTCGCGCTCGCCATCGAGCCGGCGGTGGGCCGTATGTCGGCCCGGGGAATGCGCCGGGGGCTGGCCACGTTCCTCGTCTTCATCGGCCTGATGATCTTCAGTCTCGGGTTCGTCGTCCTGCTGGGGTCGATGCTGGCCGGCCAGATCGTCGACATGGTCGACGACTTCCCCAAGTACATCGACTCGGTGATCAACTGGGTCAACCAGACCTTCCACACCGAGCTCTCGCGGGTCCAGGTCCAGGACAGCCTGCTGCACTCCGACTGGTTGCAGAAGTACGTCCAGAACAGCGCCACAGGGGTGCTCGACATCTCCACCACGGTCCTGGGCGGTCTGTTCCGGCTGCTGACGATCTTCCTGTTCTCCTTCTACTTCGCCGCCGACGGCCCCCGGCTGCGCCGCGCCCTGTGCTCCGTACTGCCGCCGGCCCGGCAGACCGAGGTGCTGCGCGCCTGGGAGATCGCGGTCGACAAGACCGGCGGATACATCTACTCGCGCGGCCTGATGGCGCTGATCTCGGGCGTCGCGCACTACATCCTGCTGGTCGTCCTCGGTGTGCCCTACGCTCCGGCGCTCGCGGTCTGGGTGGGGCTCGTCTCGCAGTTCATCCCCACCATCGGTACGTATCTGGCGGGCGCCCTGCCGATGCTGATCGCCTTCACGGTCAACCCCTGGTACGCGCTGTGGGTGCTGGGCTTCGTCGTCATCTACCAGCAGTTCGAGAACTACGTCCTCCAGCCCAAGCTGACCGCCAGGACCGTCGCCATCCACCCGGCGGTCGCGTTCGGTTCGGTGATCGCGGGGACGGCCCTGCTGGGAGCCGTCGGCGCGCTGATCGCCATCCCCGCCGTCGCCACGCTCCAGGCGTTCCTGGGGGCCTATGTGAAGCGTTACGACGTCACCGACGACCCCAGGGTGCACGGCGGCCCCCCACCGCGGCGCGGGGAGCCGGTCCTCTCCCGGATACGCCGAGCGCTCGGCGCCGCCGGGCGGACGGACGACGGAGCGTCCGGGTAGAGCGCGGTCAGAGGTACGAGGGGCGCGTCACCCGGTGCCGGAAGGTGTGCCAGGTCCACGCCTGGGCGGCGACCAGCAGCGGGCAGAAGGCGAGCAGGACGGGGACGAGCAGGGTGAGGGTCGCCCGGTCCGCGGCGTTCGCCGTCAGATGCAGCGCCGGGCCCGCGAACAGCGGCAGGGCCCCCATCAGGACGGCGGTCAGGGCGAAGGACTTGCGGGCGCCGGTGCGCCCGACGAGCCGGTGCGCCCGCGTCCAGGGCCGCCCGGTCAGCCGTACGGCCGCGAAGCCCAGACCGTGCGCGGCGAACAGCGCGGCGACGGCGAGCGCGGTCACGGCCCCGACCGGGGCGGCGGCCGTGTGCTCCGGCGTACCCGCGAAGAGCGCGGCCAGCAGCCAGCCCCAGGCCAGCGCCACCGTCCAGCTGCCGCACACCACCGCGCCGTCGCACGCCGCCCGCCACCGCCGCCCGCCGGCCCGGCCGCGCAGCCACAGCCCCGCGTCGCGCACCATCCACCCGGCGATCAGCGGCACGACCACGGTGAGCTGGGCGCTCAGCAGCTCACCCTCCAGGACCGGGAAGCAGCCCACGAGCACGCCCGCGGTGGCGACCAGCCAGACCTCGTTGCCCAGGAAGAACGGGGCGAAGGAGGCGATCACCAGGCGTCGTTCGCCGTCGTCCTCGCCCAGGTACGGCAGCAGCATGCCGGTGCCGATGTCCGCACCGGCGAGGACGAAGTAGCCGGTGGCGAAGAAGGCGAGCAGGCAGACGGCCAGGGTGTCCACGACGGCTCCTCAGTAGCGGGGGGTGAAGGGCGGCGGCCCGGCGGGCCCGCCGGATTCCGGAGCGGCGGGGACCCGCTCGTCGTGTCCGAGCCCGCTCTCCACCGGACCGAGACGCGCGTGCCGCAGGAGCAGCCAGCCGTTGAGGACGGCCAGCGCCGCGAACAGCACGGTGAACGTGATCAGCGAGGCCAGCATGGTGCCCGGGGAGTGGCCGGAGACGGCGTCCTCGGTCTTCAGCAGCCCGTACACCACCCAGGGCTGGCGGCCCGCCTCCCGGAAGACCCAGCCGCTGATCATCGCCAGGTAGGGCAGCGGCACGGAGGCCATCAGCACCACGTGCCAGAGCCGGAAGCGCTGCACGACCTTGCGGAAGCAGGCGAGCACGACCCCGGCCAGGCAGAGGTACATCATCAGCGCGAAGGCGAGCAGCATCACCAGGGCGCCGCCCCGCGTCCACACCTCGGAGGGCACGTAGTCGCCGGGGCCGAACCGGGCGACCATCTCCGCCTGCAGTTCGGCGATCTCCGCCGTCTTCCCGCTGAAGACCGCGGACTTCATCGGCTGCATATCCGACAGCGAGGCCAGCTGGACTCCGCCGAACCCCGCCGTGACCCACAGGGCGGGGAAGGAGACGAAGACCCCGATGCGCAGGCTCCCCGTGAAAAAGCCCACCTCGGGCGTGCGCCGGAAGAGGTGGTGGGCGCTGACACCCGCCATGAAGAAGCCGGCCGTCAGCAGCGCGCCGCCCAGGATGTGCCCGAAGGCCAGCAGCGTACTGGGGTTGGTGAGCAGCGCCCCGGCGTCCGCGAGGACCAGTCGGCCGTTCTCGGTGCGGTGGCCCACGGGGTTGTTGAGGAAGCCGTTGGAGACGAGGATCCAGTACGCCGACACGCAGGCGGTCAGGGCGACGATCCAGATCGTCGCCAGATGGACCCACCGGTTGAACCGGTGCCACCCGAAGATCCACAGCCCCAGGAACGTCGACTCCACGAAGAACGCGACGATCGTCTCGACGGCCAGCGAGGCACCGAACACATTGCCCGCGTAGTGCGTCAGACCGCTCCAGCTCAGCCCGAACTGGAACTCCATCACCAGCCCGGTGATGATGCCGACCGCGTAGTTGATGACGTACAGCTGCCCCCAGAACCGCACCATACGGTGATGCGGCGCCTTATCGGTGACCGTGGCCGCGGTCTGGAGGCAGGCCACGATGAGGGCCATCCCGAGCGTCAGGGCGACGAAGAGGAAGTGGCCGCCCGCCGTGAGGGCGAACTGCAGCCGCGCGAGGTCGAGCGTTTCCGGATCCACCCCGCAAGGCTCGGTCCACGGTCCGCCGCCGCGCGTCGGCCCGGGGAGGGCAACGAGCCTACTCCGGAAGTTGTGGCCTCGGCTGTCCGCGTACTACGGAAGTTGACGCCGCGGGACCGCTCAGAACGGCGCTCCGGATCCCGAAGGACCGCGCTCAGAATCCCGAGAACGGTACTCAGGGTCCCGAGACGGTACTCAGGGACCCGACGACCGCGCGCAGGGCCCCGAAGGGCCGCGCTCAGGCCATCCAGCCGGGCGTGATCATGCCCGACTCGTAGGCGAGGATCACCAGCTGGGCCCGGTCGCGGACGCCGAGCTTCGTCATGATCCGGCTGACGTGCGTCTTGGAGGTGGCGGGGCTGAGCACGAGCCGGGCGGCGATCTCGTCGTTGGAGAGCCCGGCCCCGACCAGCCCCATGACCTCCCGTTCCCGCTCGGTCAGCGCGTTGAGGCGCGGGCCCGGCTCGGGCTGCTTCCGGCGGCTCGCGAACTCGGAGATCAGCCGCCGGGTCACGGCCGGGGCGATCAGCGCGTCGCCCCGCGCCACCACCCGTACGCCGTGCAGCAGCTCCATCGGCTCGGTGTCCTTGACCAGGAAGCCGGAGGCTCCGGCGCGCAGCGCACCGTAGACGTGGTCGTCCATGTCGAAGGTGGTCAGGATGACGACCCGGACGGCCGCCAGGCGCGGGTCGGTGGTGATGCGGCGGGTGGCCTCCAGGCCGTCGGTCCCGGGCATCCGGATGTCCATCAGGACCACGTCCGGGCGCTGTTCGTGGGCCAGGGCGACGGCCTGTTCGCCGTCGGCGGCCTCGCCGACGACCTCGATGTCGTCCTCGTCGGACAGGATCGAGCGGAAGCCCGCCCGTACCAGGGTCTGATCGTCGGCCAGCACTACGCGGATCATTCGGTCCCCTCGATCGGCAGCCGGGCGCTCACGCCGAAGCCCTGTGCGGTGTTCTGAGCCGTCAGCTCGCCGCCGAGGGCCCTGGCCCGCTCGGCCATGCCCCGGATGCCGCTGCCGGCCGGTGAGCCCTCCGGTGAGCCCTCCGGTGAGCCCTCGCCGTCGTCGTCGACCCGCACCCGTACGGCTCGCCCGTCCGTGTAGTCGACCGTCACCACCGCGCCGGTCGCCCGTGCGTGCCGGGTGACGTTGGTGAGCGACTCCTGCACGATCCGGTACGCCGCCAGGTCGACCGGGGGCGGCAGGGGCCGCCGCTCGCCCTCGGTGCGGAGGTGGACCTCGATGCCGGCCGAGCGGGCCCGTCCGACGAGTTCGTCGAGCCGGTCGAGCCCCGAGGTGGGCGAGGTCGGGGCCCTCTCGTCGGGCTCGCGCAGCGCGCCGAGGGTGGAGCGCAGCTCGCGCAGCGCGTCCTTGCTGGTGGCCTTGACCGCCTCCAGGGCCTCCTCTGCGGCGGACAGGGCCGCCGCGGGCTCCGGCTTCTT
This sequence comes from Streptomyces sp. NPDC007346, assembly GCF_040703535.1. Lineage (NCBI taxonomy): Bacteria > Bacillati > Actinomycetota > Actinomycetes > Kitasatosporales > Streptomycetaceae > Streptomyces > Streptomyces sp. NPDC007346. The sequence goes on along the minus strand of NZ_JBEYKR010000034.1, from coordinate 45,795 downwards.
GCTCAACTTGTGCAGGGCCGCGCCCGACTGCACGTTGATCAGCGAGATGCTGTGCCCCAGGACGTCGTGCAGCTCCCGGGCGATCCGCAGCCGCTCCTCGGTCGCGCTCTGCTCGGCCCGCGCCTCCTGCTCCCGCTCGGCGGCCAGCGCCCGCTGCTCCACCTCGGCGAGATAGGCGCCGCGGGTCCACTGGGCCCGGCCCACGGCGACGAGGCTGATCAGCCAGCCCGCGAGCATGAACAGCGACATGTCGTCGATCTGCCGGTTGCCGTCGTGCTGGCGCACCTCGCCGAAGCCGACGGCGATCAGGGTGACGACGCCGAGGGCGACCGCGGCCGTGAACCGTCCTTCGGCCGCCGCCGTGTACAGCGCGACCGCGAACGTGACCATAAGAGGACCGTCGTACACGGACAGCGGGTAATAGACGACGCAGACGACCAGCGTCACGACGGCGACGGCCACGGGTGCGCGGCGCCGGAAGTACAGGGCGGCGCAGCCCACCGCGATGAGCGCCCAGCCGATCACCGTACGGTTCAGCGGCTCGCTCTCGTACCGCATGGTCGCCAGCGTCCAGACCGCCACCAGCACGGTGACGGCGGCGGCCACCCCGATGTCGGCCGTACGCGCGGACAGGGCGCCGCCGCGTGGACGGGAGGCACCGGCGTGCGGTCCGGGAGGGAGGGGCATGTCAGGAAGGATAGGCGCGCGGCGCCGAGCGATCACGGCCGGCGGCCCGGGACGACTTGCGAGGTCAGCGGTAGCCCGTGACGTCGGCGGGCAGCCCCCGGTCCTGGACCTCGGCCAGATACCGCCAGGCGTCGGGCCTGCTGCCGTCCGTGTCGGTGAAGCCGTACACCTGGGCGAGCCGCCCGCTGGAGAGCGACTGGCCGTTCCAGCGCGCCACCTCCGGGTCGCGGGCGAGGGCGGCCACGGCGCGGCCCACGTAGGCGGGGGACTCGGAGATCGCGAAGTGGGGCGCGTGGCCGATCGCGTCGCGCCAGGTGGCCTCGGTGACGCCGTGGGCCTGGAGCATCGCCTCGGAGCGGAGCCAGCCGGGGGTGAGCGCCACGGCGGTCGCACCGTGCGGGGCGAGCTCATGGGCGAGCGCGAAAGCCATCCGGTTCACCGCGGCCTTCGCCAGGTCGTAGAAGAAGGAGACGCGGTAGTTGGCCGCGTTGTACTCGTCCGTCCCGTCGGTCATCTCGACGACCAGGCCGCCCGGGGTCTCGATCAGCAGCGGCAGCGCGAAGTGACTGGTGATGGCGTGCGTGTCGACGGCCAGCCGCAGTGTGTGCAGTCCGGTGTCGAGCGACGACTCCCAGACCGGCTTGTTCCACTCGATCTCGGCGCCCCAGATGTCGTTCACCAGGATGTGCAGGGCCCCCTGCTCGGCGGAGACGCGTGCGACGAGCGCGCTGACCTGGTCGGGGACCAGGTGGTCGACCTGGACGGCGATCCCGCGCCCGCCCGCCGCGTCGACCAGGCCGGCGGTCTCCTCGATGGTCTCGGGCCGGTCCATCTCGGAGCGCTCGGAGCCGCTCGTACGCCCGGTGACATAGACGGTCGCCCCGGCGGCGCCGAGCTGTACGGCGATCCCGCGGCCCGCTCCACGGGTGCCTCCGGCGACGAGCGCCACCCGCCCGGCGAGGCCGGAGCCCGCGCCGGGCTCACCGGAGGGTGCTTTCGGTGTCATAGAGGGTCCCATATCGCCCTAATGTAGGGCGGTGCTTCCGTGTGCGCAGGCCGCCGTTCCGCTTCGGCTCCGCGTCGGATGCGTCGGCTCCGTGTCCGCGAACAGGAGCACGCGTCGCCTCAGAGGCCGAGCTGCGAGCCGATCTCGGTGCGGGACGACACCCCCAGCTTCCGCAGGGCGCGCGCCACGTGGTGTTCGACCGTCCGGTGCGAGAGGACCAGCTCACGCGCGATCTCGCGGTTCGAGAGGCCGAGCGAGGCCAGTCGGGCCACCGCTCGCTCCCGGGGCGAGAGATGGTCGCCGTACCCGAGAGCGCCCGGTCTTCGGACGGTGACCTGGCCGTGTTCCCGCAGCCCGCGCTGGCAGCGCAGCACATCCCATACGGCGTCGATGTCCTGGTAGGCCGCGATGGCCTCGTGCAGCACGGTACGCCCGCCCGCCGCCCCGGCGGCCAGCAGCCGCAGCCCCCAGGCCTCCCTGATGTACGCGGCCTCGTAGGGCCGCTCCAGGGCCGTCCAGGCGTCCGCGGCGGCCGTGTACGGGGCGTCGGACCCGTCGGCCTGGGCCTGCGGTCCGTTCGTGGCGGTGAGCAGCGCCCGGCAGGTCAGGAGGGCGGCGCGGGCGGCCGGCGCGTCCCGGTCGGTGATGCCGTCGGCCAGCTCCCCGACGAGGCGGTGGGCATCGTCGGGCCGGCCGTCCCGGATCAGCGCCTGAACGGCCACCGGGGCCAGGGGTGCCGCCCACATCCACGCACCGGTACGGCGGACGTGGCGCAGCGCCTCCTCCATCGCCTGGACGGCCTGGTGAGGACGGTCGGCGGCGAGATGGATCCGTACCACGGCGGCCGCGGCGGCGGTCAGCACGACGCCGGTGTCCAGCGCGGTCGTGCGGACGGCCCGCTCCAGGAGACGGCGCGCCACGTCGGTCTGCCCCTTGGTGTGCAGGCGCAGCAGCCCGCAGGTCACGAGGGCCTCCGCGTGGAAGTCGGGCACGTCCCGGTACTGCGCCTCGGCGCGCTCGGCCCGCTTCAGCAGCCCGGTCCACCGGCCCCCCGCGAAGGCGGCGAGCATGTCCGTGGTCTCGACGAACGCCTCGAGGTACGGGGCGTGATGCGGCCGGAGGGCCTGCCAGGCCCGGGTCTGGCAGGCGCGGGCACGCTCCGGATGGCCGAGGGTGGTCGCGGCGCCCGCCAGGTTGGCGTGCATCCGCGCCGTCGCCTCGTCGGGGAGGGCGGCGGGCAGATCGGCCACCGCGTCCCAGGCCGACCGGTCGCCCATCAGGGCCAGGGCGGTGGCGCGGTTGGCCAGCACGGCCGAACGCAGGTCCTCCTCGTCGACCTGGGGCAGCAGCCGTTCCGCCTCGGCCAGCAGACGCCGGTGCTCGCCGACCGGCCAGCCCTTGAGGGAGGGGATGGCGATGATCGCCAGCGCGCGTGCGGCCTGCCCCGTCGACACGGCGAGGAGATCGGGAACGGCGCGCGCTATCTCCTCCAGCGCTTCCAGCCCCGAACCCGACTGGTTGCGCAGCAACAGCCCCAGGAGCAGCCGGATCTCGCCGCTGGGCCCGGGGTCCAGGGAGCGCTGATCGAGCACCTGCCGCAGGGCGGCGGGCACCTGGGGGCCGGGCCGGGCGTTCAGCGCGACGCGGGCCAGCTTCAGCGCGAGCCGGTCCCGGACGACGGCCGAGGGGTCGCCGCGCAGGGCGTCGAGGTAGTGGGCCGTGGCGGTCCCCGCGTCCCCGCTCCCGGCGGCCCGGTCCGCCGCCGCCTCCAGGCACCGCACCGCCTGCGCGGACCGACCGGCCAGGCGGTGGTGCTCGGCGATCCGCACGAGCGGGAGGGGGCTGGTGTGCCAGGCGAGGGCACGGGCCGCGCGTAGGTGCAGTACGGGCCGTTCCGGTTCGGCGACCGCCTCGTAGGCGGCCCGGCGCGCCAGCTCGTAAGGGAAGGCGTAGGTTCCGTCCGCCGCCCGTACGACGCCTTCCCTCAGAGCCGCCGCGAGCGCACGACGGGTCTCCGGCTCGTCCAGCCCGGCGATCGTCCCCAGCAGGTGTACGGGCGCCGGGTCACCGAGAACCGCCGCCGCGGCGACCACCCGCCGCGCGTCCGAAGGAAGGTGACGCAACCGCTCCACCACCACGCGCCGCACCGACGCGGGCAGGGCCGGCTCCGGGATCTCCGCCGTCCCGGCAGGGCACGCCGCGGAGTCGGGCCACTGCCGCAGCACCTCCTCGATCACGTGAGGGAGGCCCCCCGTCCACCGGTGCAGACGTTCGGCGAACGCCTCCGGCGCCGCCCCCGCGCCGAGCAGGCCGACGGCCATCGCACCCGTCTCCGCCACCGACAGCGGTACGAGGTGACGCTCGGCCACCGTCACATGGGCCGGTGGGCGCAGCGGGAAGGGGAGCCCGCCGTCCCCCTCCACGTCGGTGTCGGGAACCGTGTGGCTGCGGGCGGTGAGCGCGAGCCCCAGGTGCGGCGGCGGATCGGCGACGACCGTACGGAGGAAGGCGCGGGTGGACCCGTCGGCCCACTGGAGGTCCTCCACGGCCAGAACCGCCCTCCCCAGGGATGCGGTCAACGCGCACAGGGCCCGCAGGAGCCGGTGGCGTTCAACGTGCGGATCGCCCAGAGGCGGTGGGGCGGGCGGGAGGAGGTCCGCGAGGTCGGGCAGCACCCCGCGCAGCGCCCCCGTCACCGGTGGCAGGTCCTTCGGGAGCGGCCGGCACAGGCTCAGCGCCTCGATGAGCGGTGCGAACGGGAAGGGGTCGTCCGACGGCTGGCAACGGGCGACCAGCGTGACGGTGTCCGAGGAGCGCGAGGAACCGGGGGGACTCGGGGGACCCAGGGGACCCGAGGGGCCGGGGGAGCCCGACGGCGGGGTCCGTGTCAGGAGTTCGCGTACCAGCCGGCTCTTCCCCACCCCCGCCTCACCGGTGATCACCACGACGGCGGGCCGGCGGTCGAGCTCAGAGCGCAGCTCGTCCAGGAGCGTGGAGCGTCCGATCAGGACATCGGGGGTGGAGGTCGGGGGGTAGGCGTTCACGGCTTCCTTCCGCACCCGTGGGCAACATGGGCATGACGGGCGGGCGGTTCGGCCGGGCCGCCCGGCGGCCTCATGATGACCCGTCGCGAGGGCGGTGAAAAGGGGAGTGACGCCTGCGGCGCGTGTGCGGACGCCGCAGACGCCCCCCATCCGTCCGGTGAGGTTCGCGGAGAGGTCTCACCGGACGGGTTCGCCGGGGTCCACCAGGGTTCGGGAGCGGACCACCGGCGGTCCTGTGGGTAGCGGCCGGAAAGGTGGCGCCGCTTTTGGAGCCGGTCAGCGGGTCAGGGCCGCTCCGGGCCGGTCAGAACCCGAAGGTCCGGCCCGAGGGCGGTGGCGTGGTGTCGCCCTGGGCCACGGAGTCCTTGAACGTGGCGATGTACGAGCCCTTCACCGCGCCGGCGCGGTCGGCACCCAGGATGCGGCCCTCGCCGGGCGGGGGCGTGGGTGTGGCCCCGGCCGTACCGGCGCCGGCGATCGGTGCGCCGACGGCACAGGTGGCAGCGGCGAAACGCCCCACCGCGGCTCGAAGCACCATGCGACTCCTCCTGAGGGTCGGCCGGACCGGCTCGGTCCGGTGTGGCCCACGCACGGCGAACACCGGGCGCGGGCGAAGGAAAGGGCACGGAGGGGGCTCCGGACGACGGGACGTCGGCCTTGCACGGCGGCTGCCGATCTCGGGGGCCGGCAGATGCACGAGGGCGGAGCCACCGCCGCCTCAGGAAGAATCGAGCCATAGGGGCAGGTCGAACAATGCGTAGGCGTACCCAACCGTTCCGGCCGACCGGACTCCGCTGTCCTGACCGACAGGACCCCGCTGTCCTGTCCGACCGGGTCCGCCGTCCCGGCCGACCGGACCCCGCGTGGTGCGCTTGACACCAAAATCGAACATCCATTCTCATGGATTTCGGCCGGGTTTTTCCGGGGCCCGACCGTGGAGTTGTCCACAGGCCGGGAGGACGTCGAGGCCCATTGTCAGTGGCAGGGGTTAGCGTCTTTGACGTGAAGCGATCGACTCAAGCAAATCGGGTGGAACCCATGGCAGGAACCGACCGCGAGAAGGCGTTGGACGCCGCACTCGCACAGATTGAACGACAGTTCGGCAAGGGCGCGGTGATGCGCCTCGGTGAGCGGCCCAACGAGCCCATCGAGGTCATCCCCACGGGATCGACCGCCCTCGACGTCGCCCTCGGCGTCGGCGGTCTGCCGCGCGGCCGCGTGGTGGAGGTGTACGGACCGGAGTCCTCCGGTAAGACGACGCTGACGCTGCACGCCGTGGCGAACGCGCAGAAGCTCGGCGGTTCGGTGGCGTTCATCGACGCCGAGCACGCCCTCGACCCCGAATACGCCAAGAAGCTCGGCGTCGACATCGACAACCTCATCCTGTCCCAGCCGGACAACGGTGAGCAGGCGCTCGAGATCGTCGACATGCTGGTCCGTTCCGGCGCCCTGGACCTGATCGTCATCGACTCCGTCGCGGCGCTCGTGCCCCGTGCGGAGATCGAGGGCGAGATGGGCGACTCGCACGTGGGCCTCCAGGCCCGTCTGATGAGCCAGGCACTCCGCAAGATCACCAGTGCGCTCAACCAGTCCAAGACCACGGCGATCTTCATCAACCAGCTGCGCGAGAAGATCGGTGTGATGTTCGGCTCCCCGGAGACCACGACCGGTGGCCGGGCGCTGAAGTTCTACGCCTCGGTGCGTCTCGACATCCGCCGGATCGAGACGCTCAAGGACGGTACGGACGCCGTCGGCAACCGCACCCGTGTCAAGGTCGTCAAGAACAAGGTCGCCCCGCCCTTCAAGCAGGCCGAGTTCGACATCCTCTACGGCCAGGGCATCAGCCGCGAGGGCGGGCTGATCGACATGGGCGTGGAGCACGGCTTCGTCCGCAAGGCCGGCGCCTGGTACACGTACGAGGGCGACCAGCTCGGCCAGGGCAAGGAGAACGCCCGCAACTTCCTCAAGGACAACCCCGACCTCGCCGACGAGATCGAGAAGAAGATCCTGGAGAAGCTGGGTGTCGGTGCCCGTCCGGAGGCCGAGTCCGCCGAGCCGGCCGCAGAAGGAGCGGCGACCGCGGGAGCGGCGGCGGACGGTGCGGCGAAGCCGGTGACCGCTGCGGCCACCAAGGCGAAGCCGGCCAAGACCGCGGCGGCCAAGAGCTAGGCCGTGACACGTCGTACGGAGTGGCCGGGGAGGCCCGTGGAGCCCGGAAACGGCCCCGAATTCGCCGACGGACCCACCGACGGGCCCCTCGACGGACCCACCGACGGGTTCGTCTCCGGGCCGGTGACCGGGCGCGGGGGGCGGTCCGGGCGCCGCTCCCGCGCAGGGGCGGACGCGGGCGGCGGGTTCGGCGAAGGGGCGGGCCGCCGTGCCCGCTCCGGCACCAGAAGCAGCGGCTCCCCCTCCTCGTCGAGGGCCGAGCAGGGGGAGTCGCGTGACCGGCGGGACAAGGGGGAGCCGCGCGACCCGGTCGAGCAGGCGCGCAACATCTGTCTGCGCCTGCTCACCGGGACACCGAGAACGCGCAAGCAGCTCGCGGACGCCCTGCGCAAGCGGGAGATCCCGGACGAAGCCGCCGAGGAGGTCCTCGCGCGCTTCGAGGACGTCGGGCTGATCGACGACGCGGCCTTCGCCGGGGCATGGGTGGAGTCCCGGCACCACGGCCGGGGGCTCGCCCGCCGCGCCCTGGTCCGCGAGCTGCGCACGAAGGGCGTCGACCCGTCCGTGATCGACGAGGCGGTCGGGCAGCTCGACGCCGACCAGGAGGAGGAGACGGCCCGGGAGCTGGTGGCCCGCAAGCTCCGCTCCACCCGAGGCCTGGACCGCGACAAGCGGCTGCGCCGCCTCGCGGGCATGCTCGCCCGCAAGGGATACGGGGAGGGCATGGCCCTGCGGGTGGTGCGCCAGGCGCTGGAGGAGGAGGGCGAGGACACCGAAGGCCTGGACGAGCCGTTCTGAGGACCGGAGCCGTCAGGTGCGGTGCCCCGGTGCCCCGGTGTTCCGGTGCCCTGGTGCTTTCAAGCCCGCCGTCCGATGGGCGCCCGGTCAGTGTCCGGCCAGGGCCGCGCGGCGGGCGGCCCTGTCGATGAGGGTCAGCGCCTCCGTGGCGGTGCGGCCCGGCACGCGGTTCCAGGGGCCGATCAGGCCGGGCCAGCCTTGGGCGCGGAGCTCGGTGATGAGCCAGGCGCCGGCCCGGTCCACGGTGGCGGAGGAGCCGTAGCCGAGCCGGTGCGCGGTGAGCAGCGCGCCGCAGACGCAGCGCGCCCCACGGGCGTCGCGCAGCCGGTACGGGGTGTTCTGCCAGCCCCACTCGGCCAGGATCTGCCGTGCGTAGCCGAGGTGGACGGAGGGCCTCAGGTCGCTCTGGCCGACCCGCCGCCAGGCGTGGACGCGGTCAGGCAGGACCGCCCCCAGCCGCCCGGGGAGCGGGCGCTCGGGCGGAGGCGCTGCCGGCAGCGTCCGCAGCGAGTCCTCGATGAGCCGGTCGACGGGGACGGACAGCAGACTCCGCCAGTCGGCGGGCCGGTCCGGTGCCGGGGGCTGCGCGCGGGCCGGTTCCGTATGCCCCGCCAGGGACGGGCCGGGCTCGGGGGCGGTGCGCTCCCACCCCGAGACGATCTGCTGCCACGCCTGTGTGTCGTGCAGCTGGGACGCCTGGGCGTCGAGCTGGTCGGGGGTGAGAACAGACATCGCCATAAGTGCGTCATCTCCGTACATTTCGCCTCTGTGTGAGGTGAATGTCGGTCGTGCGCGGCGATGGCTCCACCGGAGTGTGGCGTTCGGGTGTGTCCCGCCCGGAGATGAGACACGAGTGAGGGAGGGGGGCGGCCACGTCACGCCGGTGGCCGCCCCCTCCCTCTCACGTTCGGCGTCAGCCGTCGGCGGTGGCCGGGGCCACCGGAAGTCCCGCCGCGCGCCAGGCCTGGAATCCGCCGATCAGGTCGGTGGACCGGTGCAGCCCGAGCCCGCGCAGCGACGCCACCGCGAGGCTGGACGCGTACCCCTCGTTGCAGATGACGACGACCGGGAGGTCGTGGCTCACCGCCTCGGCGGCGCGGTGGCTGCCCTGCGGGTCGAGCCGCCACTCCAGTTCGTTGCGCTCCACGACCAGGGCGCCGGGGATGAGCCCGTCCCGCTCCCGGAGGGCCGCGTACCGGATGTCCACCAGCAGCGCGCCGTCCGCCGCCGCGGCCGCCGCCTCGTGCGGGCCGATCCGTTCGTAGCCGGCGCGGACCCGCTCCAGCAGCTCGTCTATGCCCACCCGTTCCGTAGCGCCCGCGCGTTCCGTGGCATCCACCCGTTCCGTAGCGCCCGCGCGCTCGGCCCGGCCCTGGTCGTCGCTCACTGCCAGTCCTCCGGGACCTCGGTCTGCTCCAGGCGGAGCACCGCGCCGGTGCGGCTGAAGCGGCGGATCCTCGGCAGCGGCGGGTAGTACGCGTGGACGGAGACGGCGTGCACGCTGTCGGACTCGTTGAGGACCTCGTGCACGTGGTTCTGCCCGAAGGCCCGGCCCTGACCGGCCGCCAGCTCCCGTGACCGGTCCACCCCTTCGTTCAGCTCCAGGGTCTTCCAGCCGTCGGTGGGCAGCCGTACGGCCAGCGAGTGCTCCTTGAGGGTGCCGGACGCGGTGGTGAAGGCGCCGACCGAGTCGGCGTGGTCGTGCCAGCCCGTCCCGGTCCCCGGCGGCCAGCCGATCAGCCACGCCTCGCTGCCTGCGGGCCCGTCGAGCCGGACCCAGGTGCGGCCCTCCGGATCGAGCGGCAGGGAGTCGATGAGCGCCGTGTCCTCGGCGGCGCGACGTACGAAGTCGAGCAGCTCCGCGACCGTGGGGCCGGAGGCGGCGGGACGGGACGGGCCGACCCGCGCCGAGACGGCGGGGGCGGAGGCCACAGCGGTGACAGGAGTGGCGGGGGAGGGTACGGAGGCAGCAGCCGTGGGCACGGCGGAAGAAGGGGATGACACGGAGACCGTCCTGAGGGTTCGCGCGAGGACCCGGCCGTGCGGAAAGCGGCACGCACCGGCAGAGGAAGGCGATTCAGCAGGACGGGCGACACACGCAGCCCGCGTAACGGAGGAGGTCCATATGGACCCTCCGCCACAGGCGCACATCGGTGTCGGTCATGATCTGGAGTACACCATGCGCGCCCGTGACGGTCAATTGATCCTGGCGGTCCGATCGGCGTGAACCCGCTCGCGAGGCCCCGGAGCGCGCGCCGCCCCCGGCTCGCCCGCGCCGCCCTTCCCTTCTCCGCCCTGCCCGTCCCCGCTCTCGCCGTCCCCACGCTCCGTGGAACCGGAGTCGGGACCGGAACCCGAGCCGGAGCTAGAACTCGGTCCAGAACCCGAGCCAGAACCCGAACCGGCTGAGGCCCCAGGCGACCCGCCCAGTGCCGCTCGCGCCGCGGCGAGCAGCTCCGCGGGCCGTACGCCGGCGAAGGCGGCCACCAGATGACCGTCGGGCCGTACCAGCAGGACGGTGTGGGCCGACGCCCCCGGATAGCTCTCCGTGACCAGCAGTTCCGCCGTGGACGGCAGCGCCTCCACGGCCTCCACGAGGCGCGGCATGATGCCGGCGGTCAGCCAGTGCCGCCGGTCCCACACCCCGGTGCCGGGCGCCACGAGGATCACCAGCGGATGCCCCCGCCCGAGCCGCTCGCGCAGCCGTATCGCCGTCCCGTCCGGCGCCGTCACCCGTACATCGGCGACCGGCGCACCGGGGGGCGTACCCACCGACGTGTGCGCCTGGGCGTGCAGTGGTGCGAGGGGGGAGTGCGAGTACGAGGGGGGCGCACCGAGGGCTCCACAGCCCAGGTGGCCGTCGGCGAGCAGGGTGTCGTGGCTCCGGGCCGTACCCGGCACCAGCGTCCGCAGCCCACCGCCGCCCCGCAGTATCGGCAGGGACTGGTCGGCGGCGCGCAGCCGGGCGGCCACCGCGGCCCGGCGCTCGGCCTGGTAGCTGTCGAGCAGCTGGTCGCCGCCGCTGTGATGCCAGGCGTGGGCGAGCTTCCACGCCAGGTTCTCGGCGTCCCGGATCCCCTCGTCGAGCCCCTGGGTGCCGAGCGCCCCCAGCAGATGCGCCGCGTCGCCCGCCAGAAAGGCCCGCTGCACCCGCCAGCGCCGGGCGAGGCGGTGGTGGAGCGTGTGGACGCCGGTGTCGAGCAGCTCGTACGGCGGGGTCTCGCCGCACCAGCCGGCCAGGGTGTCCCGGACGCGGGTGATCAGGGCGTCCGGGGTGACCAGCTCGCCGCGCGGCGGGAGCAGCCAGTCCAGCCGCCAGACCCCGTCCGGCAGCGGCCGCCCGCTGACCTCGGCACCCCCGGTGCGCCACGGCGGCTGCCGGTGCAGCACGGCCTCGCCGGGCCAGGGCAGGTCGGCCCGCAGCGCGGCGACGGCGTGCCGCTCCACCGCCGTACGACCGGGGAACCGGATGTCCAGGAGCTTGCGAACGGTCGACCGGGCGCCGTCGCAGCCGACCAGATAGCTGCCGCGCCACCACGTCGAACCGGGCTCCTTGGTGTGCACCGTGACGCCGTCGCGGTCCTGTTCCAGGGTGTCGACGCGGCTGAGCGGCACCAGCTCGACCAGGGGCGCCGCCGCCACCGCCGCGCGCAGGGCGGAGGCCAGCGCATGCTGCGGAACGTGGAGGGGGGCCGGGAGAGGCGCCGCCTCCTCATGACGGGAATCACGGGAACCACGGGAGCCACCGAGGCCCCCCGGGCCACCGGAGCCACCGGACCCCGCGTCCAGCGGCACATCGCGGACCAGTTGCTTCCGGCGCATCGAGCGCCACCCGCTCCACCGCAGCCCGTCCTTCTCCAGACCGGCGGCGCCGAGGCGTTCGACCAGGTCGGCGGTGTCCTCACGCAGCACGACCGTGCGGGCGAGACGTACTTCCTCCGTGCCGGGCCCCTCGTCCAGGAGCACGCACGGAACGCCCTGGGCGGCGAGGGCCAGCGACAGCGTCAGACCGACGGGTCCGGCGCCGACGACGATCACCGGGTCCACGGCGCGTCTCCTCCGGCCCGTACGGTCATGCGGAACGTGGCAGTGGAAGCCGGGTGCGTGATCACAGAACGTATGCAACCCATTGGGGGTGCTTGCGTCAAGTGACCGAGGCAGCGACGCGTGCGCCGCTGCCTCGAATGCTTCCGCCGGGAAAGACCCCTGAAGGTCAGTCCTTCGTCACTCCGGCCCCACCGGCACCGCCGGCCTCGGGGCCTGCGCCCCCTGCGCCCCCCGCACCCTCGGCGTTCGGGCCGAACGTGGCGGCCGTCGCGTCGATGGTTCCGGGCGCCTGGGCGGCCGGCGCCACCGCGATGCCGGTCTTGGCGCGGCGGCCGCGCTTCTCGATCCAGGTCGCCAGCGACGAGAGCAGCAGACACAGGGCGATGTAGATCGTGCCGATGACGGCGATCGTCGAGACGTACGGGTACTGCTCGTTCACCTGTGTGTTGGAGGCGATCAGACGCGCGGTCTGGAGCAGCTCCGGGTAGAGGATGATGAAGCCGAGCGAGGTGTCCTTGAGGGTCACCACCAGCTGGCTGATGATCGTCGGCAGCATCGACCGGACGGCCTGCGGCATCAGCACGGTGACCATGACCTGGGTCTTGCTCATGCCGAGCGCGTACGCGGCCTCGCTCTGGCCCCGGGGGACGGCGTTGATGCCGGCGCGCAGTACCTCGGCCTGTACGCAGCCGTTGTAGACGGACAGGCCCGCCGCCAGCGCCCACATCGAGTAGTCCGTGAGGAAGCCGACCCAGATGGCGTAGATCGTGATGAGCAGCGGGAGCGAGCGGAACAGCTCGATGAAGGTGGTCGCCGCCCAGCGCACCGGTTTGTGGTCGGAGAGGCGTCCCACCGCGAGCACCACGCCGAGGACGAGCGAGCCGACCGCCGCCAGCCCGAACGCCTTGAGCGTGGCGACGAGGGCGTCGGCGATGTTCTGCCGGATACCCGCGTAGTTGAAGATGTCCCACATCTCGGGGGCCAGGTGGCCCTTGTCGGCGAGCCGCAGCAGGCTGACGGCGATCAGCGCCGCGATGGCGAGGGTGCCGACGACGGCGTAGACGCGGTTGCGGACGAGAGCCTTGGGGCCCGGGGCGTCGTAGAGAACGCTGGCGCTCATCGGGCGACCTCCATGCGACGCTCCAGCAGCCGGAAGAGGCCGCTGATGGTAAACGTGACCACCAGGTAGCCGAGAGCCACCCAGATGAAGACGGGGACGATGTCGTAACCGCGGTCGCTCATCAGCTTCTGCCAGCCGAAGAGCTCGGCGACGCTGAAGGCGCCGGCGATCGCGGAGTTCTTGGTGAGCGCGATGAAGATGCTGCTCAGCGGCGGGATGACGGTCCTGGTCGCCTGGGGGAGCACCACGATGCGCAGGGTCTGCGCGAACGTCATACCGATCGAGCGCGCGGCCTCCGCCTGTCCCAGCGGCACGGTGTTGATGCCGGAACGGACCGCCTCGCAGACGAACGAGGAGGTGTAGAAGCCGAGGGCGAGCGAGCCGAGCACGAACGGGCTCATCCCCGGGAAGAGGATCTCCGGGACGACGAAGAAGAAGATCAGGAAGAGCAGCGTGAGCGGGGTGTTGCGCATCAGCGTCACCCAGGCCGTGCCGAAGTACCGCAGCGGCGGCACCGGCGAGACCCGGAAACCGGCGATGATGACACCGAGCACCAGGGCGATAACCGAGCTGATGGCGGTGATCGACACGGTTCCTATGAAGCCGTCGCGGAACTCTGGGAAATTGTCGAGCAGTACGTTCATGAGGTCTCCGCGTCGGCGGTCAGCGGCATCAGGGCAGGGGAAGGGGCGCCCCGTACGCCCGCCGTGCTCCACAGCAGCGGCGGCGTACGGGACGCCTGGGTCACACGCGGTGCGTCAGTGACGGGTGTCGGCCGCGGGGGCGGCGGACGGCGTCAGTAGCGCTCGAGCGCCGGCGGCTCGACGTAGTCCGAGCCGGACAGGCCCAGCGTCGCCTCGTAGATCTTCTTGTACGTGCCGTCCTTGACCCGGTTCTCCAGCGAGGTGGTGATGGCCTCGCGCAGCACCTTGTCGTCCTTGTTCAGACCGACGCCGTAGGGCTCGTCGGTGAACGGCTGGCCGACGACCTCGAGCTTGCCGGAGTTGGCGGCCGCGTAGCCCTTGAGGATCGAGTCGTCCGTGGTGACGGCGTCGACCTGCTTGGTCAGCAGCTGCTGCACGCAGTCGGAGTACTTGGCCAGCTCGACGACGCTCGCGCCGTACTCCGGCTTCTTGATCTCCTGGAGCGGCGTGGAACCGACGATCGAGCAGACCTTCTTGCCCTTCACCGACTCCTTGCCCTTGATCGAGTCGTCGCCCTTGCGGATCAGGAGGTCGGCGCCCGCCTTGTAGTACGGACCGGCGAAGCCGACCTGCTTCTTGCGCTCGTCGTTGATCGTGTACGTGCCGAGGTAGTAGTCGACCTGGCCCTTGGAGATGGCCGTCTCACGGATGCCGGAGTCGACGGTCTTCCACTCGATCTCCTTCTCCGAGAAGCCGAGGTCCGCCGCGATCATCCGGGCGATCTCGATGTCGAAGCCGGAGCGCTCCTTGGTCGACTGGTCCTCGAAGCCGAGGTAGGGCTGGTCGGCCTTGGCGCCGATGATCAGCTTGCCGCGCTGCTTCGCCTTCTTGAAGACCGGCGAGTCCAGGTCGACGTCCTTGGCCACGGTGTACGTGGGCACCTCGGGAGCGTCGGAGGAACCGGGCGTGGCGCCGCCCGGCTTGTCACCGGCGGAGCCCTCCTTGCCGCCGCACGCGGTCGCGGTCAGGGCGAGCACAGCGATGGCCGCGACGGCGGCCGACTTGCGGAGCTTCATGTGAGATTTCCTTATGCCGTAGGTCGTTGTCGTCAGTGATGAAGGATCTTCGACAGGAAGTCCTTGGCCCGGTCGCTGCGCGGGTTGCTGAAGAACTGCTCGGGTGTGGCCTCTTCGACGATCTTGCCGTCCGCCATGAACACCACACGGTTGGCGGCCGAACGGGCGAAGCCCATCTCGTGGGTGACGACGATCATCGTCATCCCGTCCCGGGCCAGCTGCTGCATGACTTCGAGGACCTCGTTGATCATCTCCGGGTCGAGAGCCGACGTGGGCTCGTCGAAGAGCATGACCTTCGGGTCCATCGCCAACGCCCGCGCGATGGCGACGCGTTGCTGCTGGCCACCGGAGAGCTGCGCCGGGTACTTGTCGGCCTGCACACCGACGCCCACCCGGTCGAGCAGGGTCCGGGCCTTCTCCTCCGCGGCCTGCTTGTCGGTCCTGCGGACCTTGGTCTGGCCCAGCATGACGTTCTCCAGCACCGTCTTGTGGGCGAAGAGATTGAACGACTGGAAGACCATGCCCACGTCGGCGCGCAGCCGCGCCAGCTCCTTGCCCTCCTGGGGCAGGGGCTTGCCGTCGATCGAGATCGCACCCGAATCGATCGTCTCCAAGCGGTTGATCGTGCGGCACAGCGTGGACTTGCCGGACCCGGAGGGCCCGATGACGACCACGACCTCGCCACGGGCGATGGTCAGGTCGATGTCCTGGAGCACATGCAGCGCGCCGAAGTGCTTGTTGACGTCGCTCAGTACGACAAGGTCGTCGCCCGCGGGCGCGGCATCCTCGGCGGCCTTGGTCACTGAAACTCCGCTCATCGGCTTCTTGCTCCGTCCTCCTCGGGTGCCAAGGACACTAATGACGCGGTGCGACCAGCGTCATTACATCTGAGCGGAAATTGAGCATAACGATCCGGCAGCAACCGGACACTCCACGTGAAGGGGACGCCCCGAGCGGCGCCGGGGCGTACCGGGTGCATAACGGAAACCCCGCTGTAACCGGCAGCCCCTTGACTGGCACACCCGTCATCGGCGTGGATGCCTGTGCGGCACAGGAACGTGAAACACCGCTGAACGGAGAGTTCGGCCGAAGATCTTCCGGGTGAAGCGGAGCGAAACCCGCGGTTCCGCCTCGTGACGCCGTGCGACGGTGGTGCGCACGAGAGCCGGTTACGTGAACGAGTCCGGGAGAGCCCGACGGCCCGGGGAGAGCGAGAGGAGGGCCATGAGACTGCTGCTCGTCGAGGACGACGACCATGTCGCGGCGGCCCTGTCCGCCGTGCTCGCCCGGCACGGGTTCCAGGTCGTGCACGCCCGCAACGGCGAGGAGGCCCTGCGCGCGCTGCTGCCCGCGGAGAAGGAGCCCTTCGGGGTCATCCTCCTCGACCTCGGCCTGCCCGACCAGGACGGCTACGAGGTGTGCGGCAAGATCCGCAAGCGCACCACGACCCCGGTGATCATGGTGACCGCCCGTGCCGATGTGCGCTCGCGCATCCACGGACTCAACCTCGGCGCCGACGACTACGTCACCAAGCCCTACGACACCGGTGAGCTGCTCGCCCGTATCCACGCGGTCGCCCGGCGCACCACCAGCGGCGAGGACACCGCCCCCACGCCGGTCGCCGCTCTGCGCCTGGGCTCCGTCCGGATAGAGCTGCCCACCCGGCGCGTCAGCGTCGACGGCACCGAAGTCCAGCTCACCCGCAAGGAGTTCGACCTCCTGGCCCTCCTCGCGCAGCGCCCCGGCGTGGTCTTCCGCCGCGAGCAGATCATCAGCGAGGTCTGGCGCACCAGCTGGGAGGGGACCGGGCGCACGCTGGAGGTGCACGTGGCCTCGCTGCGCTCCAAGCTGCGGCTGCCCGCCCTCATCGAGACCGTGCGGGGCGTCGGCTACCGGCTCGTCGCGCCGTCCGCGTAGCGGCCGGGTACCTCCCCGGTGCGCACCCGTCTCCTTCCGCTGCTCATCACACTCATGGCGGCCGTCCTGCTCACCCTCGGCCTCCCGCTCGCGGTGAGTGTGGCCGCCGCCGAGCAGCAGCGCCTGGTCATCGACCGGATCGACGACACCTCCCGTTTCGCGGCCCTCGCCCAGTCCATCACCGACACCCTCCCGGCCACCGACGAGCGCCGGCTGACGCTCGCCACCGACCTGGAGGTCTACGCCTCGGTCTACGGGATCAGGGCCGGCGTCTTCTACCGCAACGACCTCGCCATGGCGAAGGCCCCGGGCGGCTGGATGCTGCCCGCCGAGGGAGAGGGGCGCAGGGCCTTCAACGAGGCGCTGCTCGGCCGCCGTTCGCACGACCCTCCGCAGGTCTGGCCCTGGCAGGACGGCCGTGTCGTCGTCGCCTCGCCCGTCGTGCGCGACGGTGACGTCGTCGCCGTGGTCGTCATCGACTCGCCCACCGACGAGATGCGCTCGCGGATCCTGCGGACCTGGGTGCTGATCGCGCTGGGCGAGGCCCTGGCCATGCTGGTCGCGGTCGGCGCCGCCGTACGGCTCACCGGCTGGGTGCTGCTGCCGGTACGGGTCCTGGACGCGGCCACCCACGACATCGCCGTCGGCCGGATGCGCTCGCGGGTGGCCGCCGCGGGAGGACCGCCGGAACTCAGGCGGCTGGCCCGGTCCTTCAACGAGATGGCCGACAACGTCGAGGACGTACTGGAACAGCAGCGCGCCTTCGTCGCCGACGCCTCGCACCAGCTGCGCAACCCGCTCGCCGCACTCCTGCTGCGCATCGAGCTCCTGGCGCTGGAACTGCCCGAGGGCAACGAGGAGATCGCCGCCGTACGCACCGAGGGCAAGCGGCTGGCCCGGGTCCTGGACGACCTGCTCGACCTGGCGCTGGCCGAGCACACCGAGGCGGACCTCCAGCTGACCGACATCGTCCCGCTCACCGCCGAGCGCGTCGCCTCCTGGCGCCCGATGGCGGACGAGAAGGGCGTGCGCCTCGTCCAGGACGGGGCCCCGGCCGCCACCGCCTGGGCCGACCCCGTGGCGCTCTCCAGCGCGCTGGACGCGGTCATCGACAACGCCCTGAAGTTCACCCCGGCGGGGCAGGAGGTACGGGTCACGGTCACCTCGGGAACCACCGCGACGACCGTCGTGGTCGCCGACCGGGGCCCCGGCCTCACCGAACAGGAGCTGGAGCGCGTCGGGGACCGCTTCTGGCGCAGCACCCGCCACCAGAACGTCAGCGGGTCGGGGCTCGGCCTCTCCATCTCCCGCGTGCTGCTCGCGGCGGGCGGCGGCTCCATCACGTACGGACTCCACGAGCCGCACGGCCTGCGGGTCACCCTCACGGTGCCCCGGGAGCTGCCGCACATCCCCTGAGCCGCACGGACGTCCTGTAAGGGAGACGCGTCATGACTACAGGAGGCGTGTCAGGGCGCGACGGCCTCCACAGGCGGCGTGCCGGGTGGGCGGGGCGTCAGGTGAAGGGACCGGCTCAGGGCTTGACCGAGCGGTAGTAGCGCTTGGCGCCCTCATGCATCTCCAGCGGGTCCGTGTAGATCGCCGTCCGCAGGTCCACCAGCTGCGC
This sequence comes from Streptomyces sp. NPDC007346, assembly GCF_040703535.1. Classification (NCBI taxonomy): domain Bacteria; kingdom Bacillati; phylum Actinomycetota; class Actinomycetes; order Kitasatosporales; family Streptomycetaceae; genus Streptomyces; species Streptomyces sp. NPDC007346. The sequence continues at coordinate 27,663 of NZ_JBEYKR010000034.1, read as the reverse complement.
CGCGTGCACCTCGCGGCCGATCCCGTCCCGGCTGTTGATCACGGTCCGGGTGAACGCCTCGGTCATGGCCGGATCCGTACGGTCCGTGGTGATGAGCAGATTGGCGACGGCGACCGTGGGGACCGACTGGCCGCGCTGGGCGAAGCGGTAGGCGTCGGCGGGCATCGTGGCCGACCGGTAGTAGCGGGCGGAGCCGCCGTTCGACTGCAACTCCTTGATCAGGGACTCCTCCAGCGGGACCAGCTGGACGGCGAACCGCTCCGACAGCTCCTGCACCGCCCCGGTCGGCAGCCCGCCGGACCAGAAGAAGGCGTCGAGGTCCCCCTCGACCAGCCGGTCCGGCATGGTGTTGATGCCCGCCGACACCGCGGTCACGTCCCGCGTCGGGTGGAGGCCCGCGGCGCTCATGAGCCGGTCCGCGACCAGCCGGACACCGGAGCCCTCCTGGCCGACGCCGACCCGCTTGCCGCGCAGCTCGGCGACGCTGCCGATCCCGGAATCGCGCGGGACGACCAGCTGGACGTAGTCGTCGTAGAGCCGCACACAGCCCCGCAGCCGGTGGGCGCCGGGCCTGCCGTCGCGCACATAGGTGGCCACGGCGTCGGCGGTGGCGATGGTGAAGTCGGCCTCGCCCGTCGCCACCCGCGCGAGGTTCTGTTGGGAGCCCTCACTGGTGAGGAGCTTTATGGACGCCTCGGGCATGTCCTGGGCAAGGGCGCCTTCCAGCCGTTGCCCGTACCGCTGGTAGACACCGCTCGGCACCCCCGTGGAGAAGGTCAGCGTCCCGCTCGGGGGCCGTTCCCCCAGGGGGAGGAGCCACCACGCGAGCAGCCCGAGCACGACCGCGAGCGCGGCGCCCGTCTGAAGGGTGCGGCGGCGGCCGAATCGGGACGGAGCGTGCAGCATGCGCGCGATCCTGCCAGCTCACCGCCCCCCTGACCAGGCCCGGCCGCCTGGGCGGACCTGGCCCGGCCGTCCGGGCGGATCGGGCCCGGAAGGGGCGCGCCCGGCAACCGCCTACCCTGGTCACATGAGCAGCGGCAACCGGAGCGAAGCAGTGGACGTCCAGAAGAGCTACGAGGTACGCACCTACGGGTGCCAGATGAACGTCCACGACTCCGAACGGCTGTCGGGTCTCCTGGAGGACGCCGGTTACGTACGCGCCCCCGAGGGCTCCGACGGCGACGCCGACGTCGTCGTCTTCAACACCTGCGCGGTGCGCGAGAACGCCGACAACAAGCTCTACGGCAACCTCGGTCGGCTCGCCCCGATGAAGACCAAGCGCCCCGGGATGCAGATCGCCGTCGGCGGCTGCCTCGCCCAGAAGGACCGCGACACCATCGTCAAGCGGGCCCCCTGGGTGGACGTCGTCTTCGGCACGCACAACATCGGCAAGCTGCCGGTCCTCCTGGAGCGCGCCCGTGTCCAGGAGGAGGCGCAGATCGAGATCGCCGAATCCCTGGAGGCCTTCCCCTCCACGCTCCCCACGCGCCGCGAGTCCGCCTACGCCGCGTGGGTCTCCATCTCCGTCGGCTGCAACAACACCTGCACCTTCTGCATCGTCCCGGCGCTGCGCGGCAAGGAGAAGGACCGCCGCACCGGCGACATCCTGGCCGAGATCGAGGCCCTGGTCGCCGAGGGCGTGTCCGAGATCACCCTGCTCGGCCAGAACGTCAACGCGTACGGCTCCGACATCGGCGACCGCGAGGCCTTCTCCAAGCTGCTGCGCGCCTGCGGGAGGATCGAGGGCCTGGAGCGCGTCCGCTTCACCTCGCCGCATCCCCGCGACTTCACCGACGACGTCATCGCCGCCATGGCCGAGACGCCCAACGTCATGCCGCAGCTCCACATGCCGATGCAGTCCGGCTCCGACCGCATCCTCAAGGCGATGCGTCGCTCCTACCGTCAGGAGCGCTTCCTCGGGATCATCGAGAAGGTGCGCGCCGCGATGCCGGACGCCGCCATCTCCACCGACATCATCGTGGGCTTCCCCGGCGAGAGCGAGGAGGACTTCGAGCAGACCATGCACGCGGTCCGCGAGGCCCGTTTCGCCAACGCGTTCACCTTCCAGTACTCGAAGCGCCCCGGGACGCCGGCCGCCGACATGGACGGCCAGATCCCCAAGGAGGTCGTGCAGGAGCGGTACATGCGCCTGTCCGCCCTCCAGGAGCAGATCTCCTGGGACGAGAACAAGAAGCAGGTCGGCCGCACCCTGGAGGTCATGGTCGCCGAGGGCGAGGGCCGCAAGGACGGCGCCACCCACCGTCTCTCCGGCCGCGCCCCCGACAACCGCCTCGTCCACTTCACCAAGCCCGCCCAGGAGGTGCGCCCCGGCGACGTGGTGACCGTGGAGGTCAGCTACGCCGCCCCGCACCACCTGCTCGCCGAGGGCACCCCCCTCGCCGTACGGGCCACCCGCTCGGGCGACGCCTGGGAGAGGCGCACCACGGCCGCCGCCGCCAAGCCCGCCGGAGTGATGCTCGGGCTGCCCACGATCGGCGCCCCGGACCCGCTGCCGGCCGCCGCGGCCCCCGCGTGCGGGATCGGCTGACGGCTCAGGGCACCACGGCCGGCGGCCCCGGCGCCCACCGGTCTCCGGGCACGGCCGGTGCCCTCCAGCACCGCCCCCGGCCCAACCGCCCCCCGGCCCCAGGACACGGCCGGTGTCCACGGCCGACGGCCCTGGGCGACGTCCCCGGCCCCGGCAAGTACGCTGACCAGCATGCTTGTCGCCGCCGCCGTGTGTCCCTGTCCGCCGCTCCTGGTGCCCGAGGTCGCCGCCGGGGCCGCCCCCGAACTCGACACCGCGCGGGCGGCGTGCCTCGATGCCGTGGGGGTGCTCGCCGCCTCCCGTCCCGATCTGCTCGTGGTCGTGGGACCGGGGGACGGCCGGGCCTACCCGGAGGGCGGGCACGGCTCCTTCCGGGGCTTCGGCGTCGGCCTCGACGTCACCCTGGGCGAGCCGGACCCGGCCGCGCAGGAGCCGCCGCTGCCGGACTCCCTCGCCGTCGGCGCGTGGCTGCTTCAGCGGGCCCGCTGGACGGGAGCCCCGGTCGAAGGGCTCGCGGTGGACGGGCGCGGCCCCGCGGACGCGTGCGCACGGGCCGGCCAGGAGCTGGCCTTCCGCGCCGACCGCGTCGCGCTCCTGGTGATGGGCGACGGCAGCGCCTGCCGCACGCTCAAGGCGCCCGGCTATCTGGACGAGCGTGCCGAGGCCTTCGACGCCCGGGTGACCCGGGCGCTGGGCTCCGCGGACCTCGCCGCACTCGACGCGCTGGACGAGACGCTCGCGTACGAGCTCAAGGCGGCCGGCCGGGCCCCCTGGCAGCTGCTCAGCGGCGCCGCACGGGGAGCGGAGCTGGGCGGGCGACTGCTGTACGAGGACGCGCCCTACGGGGTCGGCTACACCGTCGCCGCCTGGTCCTGAACGCACCGACGGCGGCACCGGAACCCTCCGGTGCCGCCGTCGCGGGCGGTGCCGCCGACAGGTCAGGAAGCGGGAGGCGTGGGGGGAGGGGTGGCGCCGGGGGTGCCACCGTCCTTCTGGCCCAGCTTGTCCACGGCCTCCTTGGCCTTGCGCGTACCCGTGTCGATCTTGTCGCTGTACTTGCCCTTGGTCTTCTCGTCGACCGTGCGCGCGGCCTTGTCGAGCCCCTGCTCGATCTTGTCCCCGTGCTGCTGCGCGAGATCGCCGACCTTTTCCTTGGCCGGTTCCAGCTTGGCCTTCAGGTTGTCCAGGAACCCCATTGGGTCACCTTCCGTGCAGTGAGGACGGTCTACGGGAGCGTTCTCCCGCCTCCATTGTCCGTCACCTGTCCCTCCCCGCCGACTTCACGCGCCCTTCGGCCTCCTTCCGTCCGCCCGTCCGCCCGTCCGCCCGGCCGGGGACGGGTGCGGGAAGGCCCCGGGGATTTGGGAGACTGTCCCGGTGAACCGTCCCGCTTCAGCCCCCCGCGTCATTACCGTCGTCGGCCCCACCGCGGCCGGCAAATCCGATCTGGGGGTCTTCCTCGCCCGGGAGCTCGGCGGGGAGGTGGTCAACGCCGACTCCATGCAGCTCTACCGAGGGATGGACATCGGTACGGCGAAGATGACGGTTGACGAACGCGCGGGCGTCCCCCACCACCTGCTGGACATCTGGGACGTCACCGAGGCCGCCAGCGTCGCCGAGTACCAGCGACGGGCCCGGTCGGCGATCGACCGGCTGCTCGCCGAAGGCCGTACGCCGGTCCTCGTGGGCGGCTCCGGGCTGTACGTGAAGGGCGCCATCGACGCGCTGGAGTTCCCCGGTACGGACCCCGAGGTGCGCGCCCGCCTCGAACAGGAGCTGGCCGAGCGGGGATCCGGCTTCCTGCACCAGCGGCTCGCCGCCGCGGACCCCGCCGCCGCCCGCTCCATCCTCGCGAGCAACGGCCGCCGGATCGTCCGCGCCCTCGAGGTCATCGAGATCACCGGCAAGCCCTTCACCGCCAACCTCCCCGGCGACGAACCGGTCTACGAGGCCGTGCAGATCGGCGTCGACGTGGAGCGCCCCGAGCTGGACGAGCGCATCGCCCTGCGCGTCGACCGGATGTGGGAGGCCGGCCTCGTGGACGAGGTGCGCGCCCTGGAGGAGGCCGGACTGCGCGAGGGGCTCACCGCCTCACGGGCCCTCGGCTACCAGCAGGTGCTGGCGGCGCTCGCGGGGGAGTGCACCGAGGAGGAGGCGCGGTCCGAGACCGTGCGCGCCACCAAGCGCTTCGCACGCCGGCAGGACTCCTGGTTCCGCCGCGACCCGCGCGTGCGGTGGCTGGATGGCGGGCACCGCGACCGGGAGGAACTCCCGCGCCGGGCGCTGACGTTGATCGAACGAGCGGTCACAGCCTGATCACGTGATGGCATCGGGACGCTCCGGCCGTCAATTCGGCGCCCGTGCACGTGCCATCATCGAGCATCGATCCACCAGTGCAGTCCGAGTTGGGAGGGCGCGTGGCGATGGAGGCCGGCCCTCGCGACACGGAGCAGCACGACGTACCGTCACCGCGGGAGATCGCGGGGCGGCTGAGCCCCGACGGGCCCGACGAGCAGGATGTCGTCCCCGAGGTCGAGGTCGAGCTCAGGCCCGCCCGCAGGCTGCGGATCTGGCAGCTCGCGCCCATCGTCGTGCTGGCCGCCGTCGGCTCCCTGATGTTCGCCTTCCCGCTCGCCTTCGAGTTCGGTGACGGCGGCGCCGTGGTCGCCATGCTGGGGCTCCTGATCAGCTGCTGCGCGGCCGGCTGGGGCATGATGGCGGCCCGCCGCGTCGGCCACACCTGGCCCGGCCTGCCGGCCAGGGGTTCGGGCGACCGTCCCGACTGGCGTGTGATCGCGCTGTACGTCGCCACGGGCGCCGCACTGGTCGCCCTCGCCGTCTGGCGCGTGGCCCGCCTGCGCTGAGGCAGCCATGCGTGGTCCGCCTGCGGCTGAAGCCGCCAGGGGTGCCCGGTGGGTCCGGCGTCGCGGAGTGTCGGTGGCGGCTCGTACGATTGCCCTGTGAGCACTTCGCAGATCACCTTCCTCAAGGGGCACGGCACCGAGAACGACTTCGTGATCGTCCCCGACCCGGACAACGCCCTCGCGCTGCCCGCCTCCGTCGTCGCCCGGATCTGCGACCGCCGGGCCGGCATCGGCGGGGACGGTCTGCTGCACGTCGTGCGCTCCGCGGCCCACCCCGAGGCCCGGGACATGGCCGCCGAGGCCGAATGGTTCATGGACTACCGCAACGCGGACGGCTCGATCGCCGAGATGTGCGGCAACGGGGTGCGCGTCTTCGCCCACCACCTCCAGCGCGCGGGCCTCGTCGAGCAGGGCGGCCTCGCCGTCGCCACCCGGGGCGGCGTCAAGCAGGTGCACCTCGGCAAGGACGGCGACATCACCGTCTCCATGGGGCGCGCCCTGCTGCCCGAGGAGAGCGCCACGGTCGCCGTCGGGGAGCGCAGCTGGCCCTCCCGCAACGTCAACATGGGCAACCCGCACGCCGTCGCCTTCGTCGACGACCTCACCCACGCCGGCGACCTGCTCTCGGCCCCTCCGGTCAGCCCCGCCGCGGTCTACCCCGACGGCGTCAACGTCGAGTTCGTCGTCGACCGGGGCCCGCGCCACGTCGCCATGCGCGTCCACGAGCGCGGCTCCGGCGAGACCCGCTCGTGCGGCACCGGCGCCTGCGCGGTGGCCGTCGCCGCCGCCCGCCGGGACGGCGCGGACCCGGCGGTGACCGGGCTCCCCGCGACGTACCGGGTGGACCTCCCCGGCGGCACCCTGACCATCACCGAACACCCGGACGGTTCGGTCGAGATGACCGGCGCCGCCGTGATCGTCGCCGAGGGCACCATCGACCCGGCCTGGCTGGAAACGGCGGCCGGCTGACCGACGGGCGGCCACCGGACAGGCGCCGGGCCACCGTTGGCCGGGCGCCGGACGGCTCGCGGTTCGAAACCGTGGTCGGCCGGAGCTTCGCTCGAATGGGTGATCCGTTTCACGCTGGGCGAGAGCCGGACTGCGCCACGTGGTGGGGTCGATAGCATCAAGCACCGGCCCGGAGAAGCGTCCGCCTCTCCCCACCGCCGGTCGACGCCGCCGGAGGGACCCCATGAGTGCAGAGGCCGCCGATCCCGCCGCTGTGCCGCGCAGGCGGAGCCGGCCCAGGATCGATCTGCGCAGACTGGGCCGGGTGGCGCTGCTCGGCCCGGTCTCCCGCGACCGGCTGCCCGACGCCATCGGCCATGTCGCCGACGCGCACCGCGCCCACCATCCCGACGCCGACCTGGGCATCCTCCACCGCGCCTACGTCCTGGCGGAGTCCTCGCACCGCGGCCAGATGCGCAAGAGCGGCGAGCCGTACATCACGCATCCGCTGGCCGTCACCCTGATCCTCGCCGAGCTGGGCGCCGAGACCACCACCCTCACCGCCTCCCTCCTCCACGACACCGTGGAGGACACCGAGGTGACCCTCGATCAGGTACGCGAGCAGTTCGGCGAGGAGGTCTGCTATCTCGTCGACGGCGTCACCAAGCTGGAGAAGGTCGACTACGGAGCCGCCGCCGAGCCCGAGACCTTCCGCAAGATGCTCGTCGCCACCGGCAACGACGTCCGGGTCATGTCGATCAAACTGGCCGACCGGCTGCACAACATGCGCACCCTGACCGTGATGCGCCCCGAGAAGCAGGCCCGGATCGCCAAGGTCACCCGGGACGTCCTCATCCCCCTGGCCGAACGGCTCGGCGTACAGGCGCTCAAGACCGAGCTGGAGGACCTGGTCTTCGCGATCCTGAACCCCGAGGGGTACGAGGACACCCGCGCCCTCATCGCCGCGGTGACGGGCGTGAGCGACCCCCTGGCCCCCATCGCCGGCAGCGTCCGGGCCACCCTGCGGGACGCGGGCATCAACGCCGAAGTCCTCATCAGGCCACGCCACTTCGTCTCCGTGCACCGGGTCCGCAGGAAACGCGGCGAGCTGCGCCCCACCGACTTCGGCCGGCTGCTCGTCCTGGTCGCCGAGGATGCCGACTGCTACGCCGTCCTCGGTGAGCTGCACACCTGCTTCACCCCGGTGATCTCCGAGTTCAAGGACTTCATCGCCGCCCCCAAGTTCAACCTGTACCAGTCGCTGCACACCGCCGTCGTCGGCCCCGAGGGCGCGGTCGCCGAAGTCCTCATCCGTACGCACCGGATGCACAAGGTCGCCGAGGCGGGCGTCGTCGCCCTGGGCAACCCGTACGCCCATGACGGCCCCCCCGCCCATGACGGCACCGTCCAGCCGGCCGAGCCCTCCGACGAGCGCGCCGACCCGACCCGGCCCGGCTGGCTCTCCCGGCTGCTGGACTGGCAGGAGTCCGCCACCGACCCGGACACCTTCTGGACCACCCTGCGCGCCGACCTCGCCCAGGACCGCGAGATCACCGTGTTCCGCACCGACGGCAGGACCCTCGGCCTGCCCGCCGGGGCCAGCTGCGTCGATGCCGCCTACGCCCAGCACGGGGAGCGGGCGCACGCCTGCATCGGCGCCCGGGTCAACGGCCGCCTCGCCACCCTCTCCACCCAGCTCGGCGACGGGGACACCGTGCAGCTGCTGCTCGCCCAGGACACCGCCTCGGGCCCGTCGCCCCAGTGGCTCGACCACGCCCGCACCCCCGCCGCCCGGATCGCGATCACCGGCTGGCTCTCCGCCCACCCCGACGACGATCCGGGCCCCGAGGCCCCGGGATCCGACGGCCGGACCGGGCCCGCCGGGGACGGCCCCCCCTCCACCGCACCGGCCCGCACCAGGTCCGGGGGGCGCGCCGCCAACGTCGTCGTCGACGGCCCCCACAGCCCCACCCGCCTGGCCGGCTGCTGTACGCCGGTGCCCCCGGACGAGGTGATCGGCTTCGTCGTCCGGGGCGGCGCCGTCACCGTGCACCGCCAGGAGTGTTCCGCCGTCGCCCGGATGCGGGAGACCGGCCGCGCCCCGGTGGCGGCCCGCTGGCGCGACGAGGACGGCTGGGGCGACACCGCCGCCTGCCGGGTCACGCTCGTCGCCGAGTCCTTCGGACGCCCCCGGCTGCTCGCCGACCTCACCGAGGCCATCGCCACGGCCGACGCGGCCATCGTCTCCGCCACCGTCGAACCGCCCAGCGAACAGCGCGTCCGCCACACCTACACCCTCCAGCTCCCCGACGCCGCCGGACTGCCCGCCCTGATGCGGGCGATGCGCGAGGTCGCCGGGGTCTACGACGTCAGCCGCGCCCAGCACCCGGCCGCCACCGGCTGACCCGCTCCCCGTTCGGGTGGTGCGGCGCGCGGCACCACCGGGAGAGCGCCGGGCGCTGATAGCGGTAGTCCATGCCGCTCCTCTCCCGCCGCCTGCGGGCCGCCCTCCTGGCCACCGCGTCGCTCTCCCTCGTCGCCGCCGCCCTGCCCGCCCCCGAACCCCTGGGCATCGGTGACCGGCTCTTCCCCGAGCTGGGCAACCCCGGCTACGACGTCCTCACGTACGACATCGCCCTCACGTACCACGGCAGCAACACCAAGCCCCTGGACGCCGTCACCAGGATCAGGGCCCGCACCACCGCACCGCTGGAGCGGATCAACCTCGACTTCGCCCAGGGCACCGTCCAGGCCGTCGAGGTCAACGGGCACGCCGCCGACTTCGGGAGCAAGAACGAGGACCTGATCGTCCAGGCCCCCCGACGCCTCCCCGAAGGCGTACCCCTGAACATCACCGTCCGGCACACCAGCGACCCGTCCGGGACCGCGGGCAACGGCGGCTGGATCCGCACCGCCGACGGCCTCGCCATGGCCAACCAGGCCGACGCCGCCCACCGGGTCTTCCCCGGCAACGACCACCCCTCGGACAAGGCGCACTTCACCTTCCGCATCACCGCCCCCAAGAACCTCACGGCCGTCGCCAACGGACTGCCCGCCGGCCACACCCGCAACGGCGCCACGACCACCTGGACCTACCGCACCCAGCACCCCATGGCCACCGAGCTGGCCCAGGTCTCCATCGGCCGCTCCGCCGTCCACCACCACACCGGACCGCACGGACTGCCGCTGCGCGACGTCGTCCCGGCCGCCGACCGGGCCGAGCTGGAGCCCTGGCTGAAGAAGACCCCCGCCCAGCTGGAGTGGATGGAGCGGCGGGTCGGCCGCTACCCCTTCGAGACGTACGGGGTCCTCGTCGCCGACAGCCCCATCGGCTTCGCGCTGGAGACCCAGACCCTCTCCCTGTTCGGCAGGTCCCTGTTCACCGAGCCCGCCTACCCCGAGTGGTACGTCGACTCCGTCATGGTCCACGAGCTGGCCCACCAGTGGTTCGGCAACAGCGTCTCGCCCGCCTCCTGGTCCGACCTCTGGCTCAACGAAGGGCACGCCAGCTGGTACGAGGCCCTGTACGCCGAGGAGCACGGCGGGGGGACGCTGGAGCGGCGGATGCGTCAGGCGTACAAGCTCTCCGACGGCTGGCGGGCGAACGGCGGCCCGCCGGCGCACCCGGACGGCCCCGCCGAGGGGGAGAAGCTCTCCCTCTTCCGGCCCGTCGTCTACGACGGCAGCGCGCTGGTGCTCTACGCCCTGCGCCAGGAGATCGGCGCGGCCGCCTTCGACCGGCTGGAGCGCTCCTGGGTACGGATCCACCGGGACGGTACGGCGACCACCGCGGACTTCACCCGGCTCGCCTCCGGGATCGCGGGACGGGACCTCAAGGCCTTCTTCGACGGCTGGCTGTACGGCGAGAAGACACCGCCGATGCCCGGCCACCCCGACTGGCGGACCGCCGAGCCCGCCGCCACCCCCTGAGAACGGGGGAAAACCCCAGTGACGGGCCCGGTGGGGCCGTGCCACTATCGACACGTCGGTGCGGCGGATCCGCCCGGGATCTCCTCGCGGGAATCATCCGGGCAGATCACACGTTGTGACTGACGTAAAGACTTCTATCGACGTAAGGAACCAATGACCTCCTCTTCTTCCCTTCCCCAGGACGCGCGGAGCGCCACGGAGAACACCCCCGAGAGCCTCACCGAGAGCCTTCGGGCCGACGCCCTGATGGAAGAGGACGTCGCCTGGAGCCAGGAGATCGACGGAGCGCGCGACGGCGACCAGCTGGACCGCTCCGAGCGTGCCGCCCTGCGGCGCGTGGCCGGTCTCTCCACGGAGCTCGAGGACGTCACCGAGGTCGAGTACCGACAGCTGCGCCTGGAGCGCGTCGTGCTGGTCGGTGTCTGGACCTCGGGGACGGTGCGCGACGCGGAGATCTCCCTCGCGGAGCTGGCCGCACTCGCCGAGACGGCGGGCGCACAGGTGCTGGACGCGGTGTACCAGCGGCGCGACAAGCCCGACGCCGCGACCTACATCGGGTCCGGCAAGGCGCTGGAGCTGCGCGACATCGTCCTGGAATCCGGGGCGGACACCGTCGTCTGCGACGGTGAGCTCAGCCCCGGCCAGCTGATCCACCTGGAAGACGTCGTCAAGGTGAAGGTGGTTGACCGGACCGCCCTCATCCTCGACATCTTCGCCCAGCACGCCAAGTCCCGTGAGGGCAAGGCGCAGGTCTCGCTGGCCCAGATGCAGTACATGCTGCCGCGGCTGCGCGGCTGGGGCCAGTCGCTCTCCCGCCAGATGGGCGGCGCCGGTTCCGGCGGCGGTGGCGGTATGGCCACGCGCGGTCCCGGTGAGACCAAGATCGAGACGGACCGGCGCCGGATCCGCGAGAAGATGGCGAAGATGCGCCGGGAGATCGCGGAGATGAAGACCGGCCGTGAGATCAAGCGCCAGGAGCGCAAGCGCAACAAGGTGCCCTCCGTCGCCATCGCCGGATACACCAACGCGGGCAAGTCCTCGCTGCTCAACCGCCTCACCGGAGCCGGTGTCCTGGTGGAGAACGCCCTGTTCGCCACCCTGGACCCGACCGTGCGCCGGGCCGAGACACCGAGCGGCCGTATCTACACCCTCGCCGACACCGTCGGGTTCGTGCGGCACCTGCCGCACCACCTCGTCGAGGCGTTCCGCTCCACCATGGAGGAGGTCGGCGAGTCCGATCTCATCCTGCACGTGGTGGACGGCTCGCACCCGGTGCCGGAGGAGCAGCTCGCCGCGGTGCGCGAGGTGATCCGGGACGTCGGCGCGGTGAACGTGCGCGAGATCGTCGTGATCAACAAGGCGGACGCGGCGGACCCGCTGGTCCTCCAGCGGCTGCTGCGCAACGAGAAGTACGCGATCGCGGTCTCGGCCCGCACCGGTGCCGGGATCGACGAGCTGCTGGCGCTCATCGACGCCGAGCTGCCGCGCCCGTCCGTCGAGATCGAGGCGCTCGTGCCGTACATCCAGGGGGCTCTGGTCTCCCGGGTGCACGCCGAGGGTGAGGTGCTCTCCGAGGAGCACACCGCCGAGGGCACCCTGCTCAGGGCCCAGGTCCACGAGGAACTGGCGGCGGAGCTGGGGACGTTCGTCCTCGCCCCGCACTGACAGGCACTGATCACCGCACGGCGCAGGCCGTGACGGAGACGCCCGGCCGGGCCTCCCGGCCGGGCGTCACCCGTTTCCGGGGCCCTGACGCTCCCCGTCCGCCGCGTGGGAGCCGTCCGCCCCGCCCTCCTCGTACCCGGGAGGCACGAAGCACGCGGTCACGGTCTTGCCGTCCCGCTGCGGATGGTGCTGCCAGCTGTCGGCCAGCGCGTCCACGATGGCCATGCCCCGGCCGCCGAGTGCGCCCGGGTCGCCCTCGCGCTGGGTGGGCGGCTGCGAACTGGAGTCGTGGACACTCACGTGCAGGCATGTGCTGTCCCAGGTCAGGACGAGCTGGGCGTCACTGCGGGCGTGTTTGTGCGCGTTGGTGATGAGCTCGGAGACGGCGAGGAGCACCGAGTCCACGGTGTCGGGCGCCTCCTCGGCCCACTCCAGGGTCCGCAGGTGCTCACGCGCCCAGTGGCGCCCCGCTCGTACCCCTTGGGATATGGGGAAGGACTGCGCCCAGCCCACCGCCCTCATCGTGGAATCGGTCATCGCCATGCCTCTCGGTCGTGGTCGCACGGGTTCCGGCGCTCGGTCGCCCTCCGTGTACCCGCCGGAACGCCGAACACCGTCCCGCCGAGGGCGGGACGGTGTTCGCAGCTGTCGGGCGCGGGCGGTGAAGGCCCTACTGGCCCGCGTACTTCTCGCTGACCGCGCGGTAGACGCCCTCGGCCTCCTTGCCGAGCCGGGGACCGGCCAGCCAGCCCGCCGAGACCGGGCCGATCGAGGTGTTCGAGACCAGGGCCGGCTTACCGTCCTGCCCGGCCGTCACCCAGCCACCGCCGGAGGAACCACCGGTCATGGTGCAGCCGATGCGGTACATCGTCGGCTCGTCCTGACGGACCGAGAGGCGGCCCGGCTTGTCCTCGCACCGGAGCAGCTTCTGGCCGTCGAACGGCGGCGCGGCCGGGTAGCCGGTGGCCGTCAGGTCCGCCATCTGCGGTACGGCGGGGGCGTTGAAGTCGACCGGCAGCGCCGAACCGACCGTCTCCTCCAGCGACTTGCCCGTGGAGCCCTTCTCCGGCGTCACGTGCAGCACCGCGAAGTCGTACGGGGCACCCTGCCCGCCGGTCGCCGCACCCTGGGCGATCCACTGCTCGGAGGTCTGGGCCCACCGGCCCCACCACACGCCGTACGGGGCGATCTTCTCCTTGGGCGCGGTCTCCAGCTCCGCCAGGGAGAGGCCGTCGTTGTTGTACGACGGGACGAAGGCGATGTTGCGGTACCAGCCGCCCTCCTTGCCCGCGTGCACACAGTGCCCGGCGGTCCACACCATGTTGGACTTGCCGGGGTTCGCCGGGTCCTTCACCACGGTCGCGGAACAGACCATCGAGCCCTTGGGGCCGTCGAAGAGCAGCTTCCCGGACTCCGGCGCGTTGTCGTGGTACGGCGTCGCGACACCGGCCGCCTGGACGGGGGCGGGCGTCGGGTCCGTCACGCCGTCGTCACCGGAGATGTCGTTGTCGACCGGGTTCTCCGGGGGCTTGTCCGCCTCCCGCATCCGGTCCGGGTCCCACAGGCCGTCGATGATCGGGTTGACGAAGTCCTTGGCCTCCCGCAGCCACTTGTCCTTGTCCCAGTTCTTCCACTCACCGTCACGCCACTTGTCCGGGTCGATCCCGTGCTCCTTGAGCCGGTCCTTGAGCTCCTCCGGGATCGTGACCTTGCCGTCGGCCTGGCCGGCCGAGGCACTGGGCGTACCGCCGCCGATGTCCTCCTCCGGGCCGCAGGCGGTGGCGGTGAGCGCCAGGACGGCGACGGCCGCCGTCGCGGCGAGCACGCCGGAGGGCATGCGCCGTACGCGCCTGCCGCGGCGTGCGGTGTCGTTCGGGCGAATGGGTCGCATCTGGTGATCCCCCTGGGACTTCGTCACTCGTAACCTCGTGCTGCTTTTCGGACACTCCGGGGCGGTGGAGCAGGTTCTCCACCCCTCGGTGCGGCCCCCACTATGCCGGTGCCGATGGGGACGGTACGCGGCAGGTCCACGGTTCCGTCCCCGCAAGGATGTTCCGATTTACCCGTGATCCCTTGCGGCCGGTGTCGTTGGTACGTGCGGGGGACACCAGGACAGCGTTCACCCCCGCACTCCGTCCGCGCGAAAACGTACCGACGTGCAACGCAACTGTTACCGCAGGAGGATCAAGAGCCGTGTCCGTGACCGAACCCGCTCCGGTGGCAGCGCCCCCCGCGCCCCCCGGGCACGAGGGCATCCTCCGCCGCCAGTCGCTGCGCGAGTCGGCCGCCCGCACCTACGCGCGGTCCCTGCCGATCGTCCCGGTCAGGGCGCGCGGGCTCACCATCGAGGGCGCGGACGGACGGCGATATCTGGACTGTCTGTCGGGCGCGGGCACCCTGGCGCTCGGCCACAACCACCCGGTCGTGCTCGAAGCCATCCGGAAGGTCATCGACTCCGGCGCCCCCCTGCACGTGCTCGACCTCGCCACCCCGGTCAAGGACGCCTTCACCACCGAGCTGTTCGCCACCCTGCCGCGCGAGTTCGCCGACAACGCCCGCGTCCAGTTCTGCGGCCCCGCCGGTACGGACGCGGTCGAGGCCGCGTTCAAGCTGGTCCGCGCCGCGACCGGGCGCGAGCCCCTGCTGACCTTCACCGGTGCCTACCACGGCATGACGGCCGGGGCGCTGGAAGCCTCCGGCGGCGCCCGTGACGTCCGGGTGACCCGGCTGCCCTTCCCGCAGGACTACCGCTGCCCGTTCGGGATCGGCGGTGAGCGCGGCGCCGCCCTCGGCGCGCGCTGGACCGAGCACCTGCTGGACGACGACAAGGGCGGTCTCCCGGCCCCGGCGGGGATGATCGTGGAGCCGGTCCAGGGCGAGGGCGGCGTCAACCCGGCCCCGGACGCCTGGCTGCGCCGGATGCGCGAGATCACCCGGGCCCGCGGTATCCCGCTGATCGCCGACGAGGTGCAGACCGGCGTCGGAAGGACCGGCGCGTTCTGGGCGGTCGAGCACAGCGGCGTGGTGCCGGACGTCATGGTCCTCTCCAAGGCGATCGGCGGTTCCCTCCCGCTCGCCGTCATCGTCTACCGCTCTGAGCTGGACCTCTGGCAGCCGGGCGCCCACGCGGGTACGTTTCGTGGCAACCAGCTCGCCATGGCGGCGGGCGCGGCCACCCTCGCGTACGTCCGGGAGAACGGGCTGGCGGAGCGTGCGGCGGCCTTGGGCGCCCGAATGCTCGACAGCCTGCGGAAGTTGCGGGCGGACCATGCGGGCATCGGCGACGTACGGGGGCGCGGACTGATGATCGGCCTGGAGCTGGTGGACCCCGAGGCGGCGCCCCTGCCGGCCGAGGCCGACGACCACGCCCCGGCCCCGCCCCCGGACCCGGCCCTCGCCCGCGCCGTCCAGCAGGAGTGCCTGGACCGCGGCCTCATCGTCGAACTGGGCGGCCGGCACAACGCCGTGGTCCGCCTGCTGCCCCCTCTCACCCTCACCGACGAGCAGGCGAGCGCCGTCGTCGACCGGCTGGCCGACGCGCTGGCGGCCGCGGAGCGTTCGCCGCACCGCGGGGCCGCCGCCGGGCTGACCACCTGACCCCCGGAACCACACAAGGAAGACCGCCGTGAACCCCACCCCCGCGTCCGAGGCCGACGGCCCCGGCACCCCCCAGCACCGAGGGCAGGACGGACCGGCCGCCCCCGGCACGGTCGAGGCGACGACTGTGCCCCGCCAGAAAGCCGTGCACCAGGACGGCCCAGGCGCCCCGGCGTACGCCCCCGCGGAGCCCGGCGCTCCGGAAGCACTCGACGACGCGGCCCGCGAGGAGAAGGCCCGCGGGAAAGCCCGCGACGCCGAAGCGCGTGCCGGGCAAGTCCGTGACGACGGCCTCCACGAAAGCGCCGACGACACGGTCCTCGGCGACGAAGTCCTCGAGGGCCAGGACCCGTTGGACCAGCCCGACCCGCTACGGGCCGCCGACGCCGCCGGCACCGAGAGCCTCCTGCGCTGCTGGATCCGGGAGAACGACCTGCCCCGCCCCGAGGGCGACACCCTGCGCGTCGCCTTCCCCGCCACCGGCACCGCCCTGCTCGTCCCCGTGCGCTACTGGTCCGCCACCGGAGCCCACCGCTTCGGCGCCCCGGCCCTGGAGGGCGCCCCCGAGAAGGCCCCGGCCGCCGACGCCGTCACCGTCGCCGTCCTCATCGGCCGGGAAGCCGACCGCAACGGCTCCGCCGACCTGGTCGCCCGGGTCGCCGACTCCGTACGCCACACCGCGGGCTTCGTCGAGCAGCGGCGCCGCCACCCCGCCGACCCGGTCGACGCCGATCTCTTCCTCAACGCCGAGCAGTC
Source organism: Streptomyces sp. NPDC007346 (assembly GCF_040703535.1). Classification (NCBI taxonomy): domain Bacteria; kingdom Bacillati; phylum Actinomycetota; class Actinomycetes; order Kitasatosporales; family Streptomycetaceae; genus Streptomyces; species Streptomyces sp. NPDC007346. The sequence continues at coordinate 11,352 of NZ_JBEYKR010000034.1, read as the reverse complement.
CCTCCTCCTCGGCCACCCGCTCCACCCCACCCCCAAGAGCCGCGAAGGGCTCTCCGAGGCGGAGTCCCGGCGCTATTCGCCGGAGCTGCACGGCTCCTTCCCGCTCCACTGGTTCGCCGTGGACCGTTCCCTGACCGCCACCGACTCCGCCTGGACCGACGGCGGCGAGGCGTCCGCCGAGGAGCTGCTGGCCCCGCACCGCGCGGGGCTGCGCCTGCCGCCCGGCACCGCCGCCCTCCCGCTGCACCCCTGGCAGGCCGCCGACCTGCTCAGCCGTCCGCAGGTCGCCGCCCTCCAGGAGGCCGGCCTGCTGCACGACCTGGGCCCGCACGGCGAGCACTGGCACCCCACCTCGTCCATCCGTACCGTGCACCGCCCCGGCGCCCGGGTGATGCTCAAGCTCTCCCTCGGCGTACGCATCACCAACTCCCGCCGCGAGAACCTCCGCAAGGAGCTGCACCGGGGCGTCGAGGTCCACCGCCTCCTGACCACCGGGCTGGCCGAGCGCTGGCAGCGGGTCCACCCCGGCTTCGACATCGTCCGCGACCCGGCCTGGCTCGCCGTCGACGACCCCGAGGGCGCCCCCGTCACCGGCCTCGACGTGATGCTCCGCCAGAACCCCTTCGGACCCGGCGACGACGCCGTATGCATCGCCGGACTCACCGCCCAGCGTCCCCGGCCCGGCCGGCCGGAGATGCGCTCCCGGCTCGCCGAGGCCGTGACCGCCCTGGCCGCACGGACCGGCCGCCCGGTCGCGGACGTCTCCGCGGAGTGGTTCCGGCGCTACCTGGACCGGGTCGTACGCCCCGTCCTCTGGCTCGACGCCCACGCCGGCGTCGCCCTCGAAGCCCACCAGCAGAACACCCTGGTCCTGCTCGACCCGGACGGCTGGCCGGTCGGCGGACGCTACCGGGACAACCAGGGCTACTACTTCCGTGACTCGCGCCGCGACGAACTGGAACAGCGGCTTCCGGGCATCGGCTCCGTCAGCGACACCTTCGTCTCCGACCCGGTCACCGACGAGCGGTTCGCCTACTACCTGGGCATCAACAACGTCCTCGGCCTCATCGGCGCGTTCGGCTCCCAGCGCCTCGCCGACGAACAGGACCTCCTCACCGCCCTCCGCCGATTCCTCACGGAGACGGCGGAACTGGGCTCGCCCCTGCCCGCGTATCTCCTCGACCACCGTCAACTGCGCTGCAAGGCCAACCTGCTGACCCGGCTGCACGGCCTGGACGAGCTGGTGGGCCCGGTCGACACCCAGTCCGTCTACGTCTCCATCGCCAACCCGCTGCACGCCTGAGGGGCCGGCCGCGCCCGCGCCGCCCCCGCTCCAGAGAGGAGAGTGTCACCGTGCCTCCCGCCGACGCGTCCGCGGAATCCGGCGCGGCGCCTCCGGAACCGGCCGACGCGCCTCCGGATCCGCGCCCCGGGCCCAGGGACCCGGGGACCCCCGCCGCGCCCAGCGGCACCGGCACCGAGGACACCCTCGACCTGAAGCTCACCGAGGAGCTGCTCACCCTCATCGGCGAGGACCGGAGCAGGGCGGCGGCACGGCACGACCCCGCCGACGAGCTGCTCGGCGACCCGGCCACCTGGCCCGGGGCGGCCACCGGGGCCGGGGTGTTCCACCTGGTCCCGGTGGTCCTGGAGCGCGACCTCGCCGTCCTCAGCCGCTGGATGAACGACCCCGCCGTCGCCGCCTTCTGGGAACTCGCCGGCCCCGAATCCGTCACCGCCGACCACCTGAGGCCGCAGCTCGAAGGGGATGGCCGCTCCCTCCCCTGCCTCGGCGTGCTCGACGGAACGCCCATGAGCTACTGGGAGATCTACCGCGCCGACCTGGACCCGCTGGCCCGCCACTACCCCGCCCGCCTCCACGACACCGGCGTCCATCTCCTCATCGGGGGCGTGAGTAACCGGGGGAGGGGCGTGGGCACCACCCTGCTCCGCGCCGTCGCCGACCTCGTCCTGGACAACCTTCCGCGGTGCGGCCGGGTCGTCGCCGAGCCGGATCTGCGCAACACCCCGTCCGTGTCGGCATTTCTGAGCGCCGGATTCCGCTTCTCCGCAGAAGTGGACCTCCCCGACAAACGTGCCGCCCTCATGATCCGCGACCGAACGTACCGTGATCACCTGTGAACATCGCGCCGCACCGTCCACACCGCTCGAACCTCATCGGTTCCACCCGGAGGAGTCCCCGTGCCGACATATCCCGCGAGCCCTGATTCCGTCGAACCCCACCCCCTGCTCAGCCCCCCGGAGCTGACCCGGCAGGTCTGGGACCGGGCCGCAGCGCGGCTGCTCGCCAAGATGCTCGGCGAGTTCGCGTACGAGGAGATCATCGAGCCCGAACGCCGGCCCGGCGACGGCCGCCTCCACCGCCTCTCGCTCGACGACGGTACGGAGCTCCGCTTCTCGGCCCGCCGGGGCGTCTACGGCAGCTGGCGGGTCGACCCCGACTCCATCGAGACGGTCCACGGGCCCGCGACCGCCCTCTCCAACGGCTCGTCCCCGGTGCCGCTCCCGGCCGACGCCTCCTCCCACAACGCGTCCGCCAACGGTTCCTCCGCCAACGGCTCGCCCGCCGGGACCCGGCCGTTCCGTGACCCGCTGCGCTTCCTCGCCCGCGCCAGGGGGCTCCTCGGACTCGACGGTGCCACCCTCGGCCACCTCATCCGCGAGCTGACCCTCACGCTCTCCGCCGACGCCCGGCTGGAGCACACCGCCCTCAGCGCGGACCGGCTCGCCGACGTCGGCTACGCGGAGCTCGAAGGACACCAGACCGGCCACCCCTGGCTGGTGGCGAGCAAGGGCCGCCTCGGTTTCTCCGCCGCCGACGCGGCCCGCTTCACGCCCGAGACCCGCAGCCCCCTCCGGCTGCCGTGGATCGCCGTGAGCACCCGCATAGCCCAGTACCGGGGCGTCGGCGGCGTCACGACCCCCGAGCACCTCTACGCCCAGGAGCTCGACCCCTCCGTGCGCGCCTCGTTCGCCGCCGAACTGCACGCCCGGGGGCTCGACCCCGAGAGCTACCTCTACCTCCCCGTACACCCCTGGCAGTGGGACGAGTGGATCGTTCCGCTCTTCGCCCCCGCCATCGCCGACGGGGACATCGTGGCGCTGCACACCGACGGCGACGCGCGCCTGGCGCAGCAGTCCGTCCGCACCTTCGCCAATGTGCAACACCCCGACCGGCACACGGTGAAGCTGCCGCTCTCGATCCTCAACACCCTGGTCTGGCGCGGCCTGCCCACCGAGCGGACCCTCGCCGCCCCCGCCGTCACCGCCTGGGTCCAGGGCCTGTGCGAGGCCGATCCGTTCCTGCGGGACACCTGCCGGGTCATCCTCCTGGGCGAGGTCGCCTCCGTCGCCGTGGAGCACCCGCTCTACGACCACCTCCCCGAAGCCCCGTACCAGTACAAGGAGATCCTCGGCGCGATCTGGCGCGAGCCCCTGCCGCCCCGCCTCGCGCCGGGCGAACGCGCCCGCACGCTCGCCTCCCTCCTGCATACGGATCCGGCGGGCCGGGCGTTCACCGCCGAACTCGTCGAGCGCTCCGGGCTCGCCCCGGCCGCCTGGCTCACCCGTCTCTTCGCCGCCCTGCTGCCGCCCCTGCTGCACTTCCTCTACCGCTACGGAACGGTCTTCTCCCCGCACGGCGAGAACGCCATCGTCGTCTTCGACGAGAACGACGTGCCCGTACGGCTCGCGATCAAGGACTTCGTCGACGACGTCAACGTCAGCGCCCACCCGCTGCCCGAGCACGACACCATGCCCGACGAGGTGCGTGCGGTCCTCCTCACCGAGGAGCCGTCCTTCCTCACCCAGTTCATCCACGCGGGCCTCTTCGTCGGGGTCTTCCGCTACCTCTCCCCGCTCTGCGAGGAGCAGCTGGGAGTGAGCGAGGACGAGTTCTGGTCACTCGTCCGGACGGAGATAGCCCGCCACCACGCCCGCTTCCCGGAGCTCAAGGAGCGGTTCGAGCTGTTCGACATGCTCACCCCCGAGATCGAACGGCTCTGTCTCAACCGCAACCGGCTGCACGTGGACGGCTACCGCGACCGCTCCAGCCGCCCGCACGCGGCGATCCACGGCACGGTTCCCAACCCGCTGCACCCCGCCGCCCGGATCCGGGAGTGATCGCCGTTGTCAGCGGTGCGCCGTAGGGTGGTCGGGCTATGACGAAGCCATCCCTCCCCGAGCTCCTGCACGCCGCCGTCACCGCCGTCGGCGGTACGGAACGGCCCGGCCAGGCCGCCATGGCCGAGGCCGTCGCCGAGGCGGTCGACGACCAATCCCACCTGCTCGTCCAGGCCGGTACCGGCACGGGCAAGTCCCTCGGCTACCTGGTGCCCGCGCTGGCGCACGGGGAGCGGGTCGTCGTGGCCACGGCCACCCTCGCCCTCCAGCGCCAGCTCGTGGAGCGGGACCTTCCGCGCACGGTGGATGCCCTCCACCCGCTGCTGCGCCGGCGCCCGCAGTACGCGATGCTCAAGGGCCGCTCCAACTACCTCTGCCTGCACCGGCTCCACGAAGGGGTCCCGCAGGACGAGGAGGAGGGGCTCTTCGACCAGTTCGAGGCGGCGGCCCCCTCCAGCAAGCTGGGCCAGGACCTGCTGCGGCTGCGGGACTGGTCGAGCGATACGGAGACGGGGGACCGGGACGACCTCACCCCCGGCGTCTCGGACCGGGCCTGGGCGCAGATCTCGGTCTCCTCGCGCGAGTGCCTGGGCGCGTCGAAGTGCGCGTACGGAGCGGAGTGCTTCGCGGAGGCGGCCCGTGAGCGCGCCAAGCTCGCCGATGTGGTCGTCACCAACCACGCCCTGCTCGCCATCGACGCCATCGAGGGCGCCCCGGTGCTGCCGTCGCACGAGGTGCTGATCGTGGACGAGGCCCATGAGCTGGTCTCCCGGGTCACCGGCGTGGCCACCGGCGAGCTGACCCCCGCCCAGGTCAACCGGGCGGTGCGCCGGGCGGCGAAGCTGGTCAACGAGAAGGCCGCGGACGCGCTCCAGAGCGCCGCCGAGGGGTTCGAGCGGGTGATGGAGCTGGCGCTCCCGGGGCGGCTGGAGGAGGTGCCCGAGGACCTCGGGTACGCGCTGATGGCGCTGCGCGACGCGGCCCGTACGGTGATCTCCGCGATCGGCGCCACCCGGGACAAGTCGGTCGAGGACGAGAACGCGGTCCGCAAGCAGGCCCTGGCCTCGGTGGAGTCGGTCCACGGGGTCGCCGAGCGCATCACCCAGGGCTCGGAGTACGACGTCGTCTGGTACGAGCAGCACGACCGGTTCGGCGCCTCCGTGCGGGTGGCCCCGCTCTCCGTCTCCGGGCTGCTGCGCGAGAAGCTCTTCACCGAGCGCTCGGTGGTCCTGACCTCGGCCACGCTGAAGCTCGGCGGCGACTTCAACGGGGTGGGGGCGTCCCTGGGGCTGGCCCCCGAGGGCACCGCGGGCGACGACATCCCGCAGTGGAAGGGGCTGGACGTCGGCTCCCCGTTCGACTATCCGAAGCAGGGCATCCTCTATGTCGCCCGGCATCTGAACACCCCGGGGCGCGAGGGGTCCCGTACGGACATGCTGGACGAGCTCGCCGAGCTGGTGGAGGCGGCGGGCGGCCGCACGCTGGGGCTGTTCTCCTCCATGCGGGGGGCAAAGGCGGCCGCGGAGGAGCTGCGGGGCCGGCTGGACAAGCCGATCCTGCTCCAGGGCGAGGAGACCCTCGGCGAGCTGATCAAGAACTTCGCCGCCGACCCGGAGACCTGCCTCTTCGGCACGCTCTCGCTCTGGCAGGGCGTCGACGTGCCGGGGCCGAGCTGCCAGCTGGTGGTCATGGACCGGATTCCCTTCCCCCGGCCCGACGACCCGCTGATGAGCGCACGCCAGAAGGCGGTCGAGGAGGCCGGCGGCAACGGGTTCATGGCCGTGGCCGCGACGCACTCCGCCCTGCTGATGGCCCAGGGCGCGGGCCGCCTCGTGAGGGCCACGGGCGACAAGGGCGTCGTCGCCGTGCTGGACCCACGGCTCGCCAACGCGCGGTACGGCAGCTATCTGCGCGCCTCGCTGCCGGACTTCTGGTACACCACGGACCGCAACCAGGCGCGCCGCTCACTCGCCGCGATCGACGCCCTGGCCAAGGCGGAGGGCAAGTAGGGGCAGGCAGTCGAGAAGAGGCCCCGGGACCTCTGTGAGACGGAGAGTTGCGGGGGCGCGACAGGACGCGTGCCGTGGGATTGCCGCGCCGTAGGACGAGAACCCCGGGGCCGCCGTAGGACGCGAGAGCCCCGGGACCGCCGTAAAGCGTCCCGGGGCTCTCGCGTCTCCGCGCGGCCGACGACCGGCGCTCTTCACACCCGCCGCAGCACGGCCACGACCTTGCCGAGGATCGTCGCCTCGTCACCGGGGATCGGCTGGTACGCGGCGTTGTGCGGCAGCAGCCACACATGCCCGTCCTCGCGGCGGAAGCGCTTGACCGTCGCCTCGCCGTCGAGCATCGCGGCGACGATGTCCCCGTTCTCCGCGACGGGCTGGCGGCGCACGGTGACCCAGTCGCCGTCACAGATCGCCGCCTCGATCATCGAGTCACCGACGACCTTCAGCACGAACAGCTCGCCGTCACCGACGAGCTGGCGCGGCAGCGGGAAGACGTCCTCGACCGACTCCTCGGCGAGGATCGGCCCACCGGCGGCGATCCGGCCCACCAGCGGAACGTACGACGCGGCGGGCTTCCCCGTCGTGTCGGTCGGCTGGGTGCTGGGCTGGTCCGATCCGCGCACCTCGTAGGCGCGGGGCCGGTGCGGGTCCCGCCGGAGGAAGCCCTTGCGCTCCAGGGCCATCAGCTGATGGGCGACGGACGACGTGCTGGACAGGCCCACCGCCTGACCGATCTCCCGCATGGAGGGCGGGTAGCCCCGGCGCTGCACGGAGTCGCGGATGACCTCGATGACCCGCCGCTGCCGGTCCGTGAGCCCCGAGCTGTCGGCCCTGATCCCTGGCGGCCTGCCGGGCAAGGAGCGCCCGGCGCGTGCGGGCTCGGGCCCGTCCGTGTTCGTGACTGAGTCATTCATGGCATGCACCGGCTCAAGTCGGCTCTGGGAGCGGTGGTCCCGGGCGGTGATGGTGGCACTGTCTGCGGTCGTGGTCACGTCGGCCCCTCTCGAATGTTCTCCCTAGCTGGACAACGGTAGTAGCTTTCGAAAGGTTGCGCCAAACACACGTTCGAGTGAAAAACGAATAAAGGGCTGCCGCGATGCTTCCCGTAGGTGTATGAGCACGAGACGCACGGTGCGTACGGGGTTTCACGCGGCCCCCGCGGAGGTCGGCCCAGTCTTTCATCCGGCTCCCCGCCCCGGGGTCCGGGGGCTCGCGGACCGCGCGATTCCCGTACCCTCTTCCCTGGCCCGCGCTCCTCCCCGGGCTCGCGTCCGGGGTGCGACACGCGGGGGCCGAAAACGCGACCCAACCCTAGATCTAGTGGTTGGATCGTCCCGGCCACCCAGAAGTTGTGGTCCTGGGTTCATTCGGCCCTGGGCCATCGCCTATGCTGGGGACTGCCTCCGAGGAGCCCGCAAGGGCAGGCCGAAGAGGCTATTCAGTCGTGCTGTGAAGGAGGGTTGGGAGCCATGCACTGCCCCTTCTGCAGGCACCCCGACAGCCGGGTCGTCGACAGTCGCACCACCGACGACGGGACGTCGATCCGTCGCCGCCGCCAGTGCCCCGACTGCTCCCGCCGTTTCACCACGGTGGAGACCTGCTCGCTGATGGTCGTCAAACGCAGCGGCGTGACCGAACCCTTCAGTCGCACCAAGGTCATCTCCGGCGTCCGCAAGGCATGCCAGGGCCGGCCCGTCACGGAGGACGCCCTCGCCAAACTCGGCCAGCGGGTCGAGGAGGCGGTGCGCGCCACCGGCAGTGCCGAGCTGACCACCCATGACGTGGGTCTGGCCATACTCGGCCCCTTGCAGGAGCTCGACCTCGTCGCGTACCTGCGCTTCGCGTCCGTCTACCGGGCGTTCGACTCCCTGGAAGACTTCGAGGCCGCCATCGTGGAACTGCGCGAGCGGCAGCCCTCCGCTGAGGACCGCGGGAGCGGCGAGACCCCTGAGGTCCCCGCCCCTGCCATCGCCGCCGACTGAGCGGCACCTGCCCGTCACCGTCCGGCATGACGTCCGCCGACCGGTGACCGGGCGATTCACCACCTGTTCCCGTGGCCGAGCGCGGCCCGCGGGACGACGGACACACACTGTGCCTGGGAAGAACTGGGCACTTCAGGGCGTTTTTGCCCACATATGGGAGGCGGCATGACAGAGACGGCGAGCGGCCCGGCACGAGGTTCCCGCACCAAGGGCACCAAGGCGAGCAAGGGTCTGCGCATCGAGCGCATCCACACCACCCCCGGCGTGCATCCGTACGACGAGGTGACGTGGGAGCGCCGTGACGTCGTCATGACCAATTGGCGCGACGGCTCGATCAACTTCGAGCAGCGTGGCGTCGAGTTCCCCGACTTCTGGTCGGTGAACGCGGTCAACATCGTCACCAGCAAGTACTTCCGCGGGGCGGTCGGCACGCCGCAGCGCGAGACCGGCCTCAAGCAGCTGATCGACCGGATCGTGAAGACGTACCGGAAGGCCGGCGAGGAGAACGGTTACTTCGCCTCCCCCGCGGACGCCGAGATCTTCGAGCACGAGCTGGCCCACGCCCTCCTGCACCAGATCTTCAGCTTCAACTCCCCGGTCTGGTTCAACGTCGGCACGCCCCAGCCGCAGCAGGTCTCCGCCTGCTTCATCCTGGCCGTCGACGACTCCATGGAGTCGATCCTCGACTGGTACAAGGAAGAGGGCATGATCTTCAAGGGCGGCTCCGGCGCCGGCCTGAACCTCTCCCGCATCCGCTCCTCCAAGGAGCTCCTCTCCTCCGGCGGCAACGCCTCGGGTCCGGTCTCCTTCATGCGCGGCGCCGACGCCTCCGCCGGAACCATCAAGTCCGGTGGCGCCACCCGCCGCGCGGCCAAGATGGTCATCCTCGACGTCGACCACCCCGACATCGAGGCCTTCATCGAGACCAAGGTGAAGGAGGAGGAGAAGATCCGCGCCCTGCGTGACGCGGGCTTCGACATGGACCTGGGCGGCGACGACATCACGTCCGTCCAGTACCAGAACGCCAACAACTCGGTCCGCGTGAACGACGAGTTCATGAAGGCCGTCGAGGCGGGCGGCAAGTTCGGGCTGCGCGCCCGGATGACCGGCGACGTCATCGAAGAGGTCGAGGCCAAGTCCCTCTTCCGCAAGATGGCCGAGGCCGCCTGGGCCTGCGCCGACCCGGGCATCCAGTACGACGACACCATCAACGCCTGGCACACCTGCCCGGAGTCCGGCCGGATCAACGGCTCGAACCCGTGCAGCGAGTACATGCACCTGGACAACACCTCGTGCAACCTCGCCTCGCTCAACCTGATGAAGTTCCTCAAGGACGACGGCCTGGGCAACCAGTCCTTCGAGTCCGAGCGCTTCTCCAAGGTCGTCGAGCTGGTCATCACCGCGATGGACATCTCGATCTGCTTCGCGGACTTCCCGACGCAGAAGATCGGTGAGAACACCCGCGCCTACCGCCAGCTGGGCATCGGCTACGCCAACCTCGGCGCCCTCCTGATGGCGACCGGCCACGCGTACGACAGCGACGGCGGCCGCGCCCTGGCCGGCGCCATCACCTCGCTGATGACCAGCACCTCCTACAAGCGCTCCGCCGAGCTGGCCGCGGTCGTCGGCCCGTACGACGGCTACGCCCGCAACGCCGAGCCGCACCAGCGCGTCATGAAGCAGCACGCCGACGCCAACACCAAGGCCATCCGCACCGACGACCTGGACGCCCCCGTCTGGGCCGCGGCGACGGAAGCCTGGCAGGACGTGGTCCGGCTCGGAGCGAAGAACGGTTTCCGCAACGCGCAGGCCTCGGTCATCGCGCCCACCGGCACCATCGGCCTGGCGATGTCCTGCGACACCACCGGCCTGGAGCCCGACCTCGCCCTGGTCAAGTTCAAGAAGCTCGTCGGCGGCGGCTCGATGCAGATCGTCAACGGCACCGTGCCGCAGGCCCTGCGCCGCATGGGCTACCAGCCGGAGCAGATCGAGGCGATCGTCGCCCACATCGCCGACCACGGCAACGTGATCGACGCGCCGGGCCTGAAGACCGAGCACTACGAGGTCTTCGACTGCGCGATGGGCGAGCGCTCCATCTCCGCGATGGGTCACGTCCGGATGATGGCGGCCATCCAGCCGTGGATCTCCGGCGCGCTCTCCAAGACGGTCAACCTGCCCGAGAGCGCCACCGTCGAGGACGTCGAAGAGGTCTACTTCGAGGCGTGGAAGCTGGGCGTCAAGGCGCTCGCGATCTACCGCGACAACTGCAAGGTCGGCCAGCCCCTCTCCGCCAAGACCAAGGACAAGGAGAAGGAAGAGGTCACCGCGAAGGCCGAGGAGACCATCCGTACGGCGGTCGAGAAGGTCGTCGAGTACCGCCCGGTCCGCAAGCGCCTCCCCAAGGGGCGTCCCGGCATCACCACCTCCTTCACGGTGGGCGGCGCCGAGGGCTACATGACCGCCAATTCCTACCCGGACGACGGTCTCGGTGAGGTCTTCCTGAAGATGTCCAAGCAGGGCTCGACCCTCGCGGGCATGATGGACGCCTTCTCCATCGCCGTCTCGGTCGGTCTGCAGTACGGCGTCCCGCTGGAGACGTACGTCTCGAAGTTCACGAACATGCGCTTCGAGCCGGCCGGCATGACGGACGACCCGGACGTGCGGATGGCGCAGTCGATCGTCGACTACATCTTCCGCCGCCTGGCGCTCGACTTCCTGCCCTTCGAGACCCGCTCCGCCCTCGGCATCCACTCCGCCGAGGAGCGCCAGCGCCACCTCGACACCGGTTCGTACGAGCCGTCCTTCGAGGCGGACGGCGTGGACTCCGAGAGCCTGGCCCAGTCGGCCCCGGTGCAGCCCGAGCCCCTGAAGGCGGTGGCGGCTCCCCGCGAGTCCGCCGAGAAGCCGGCTCCGGCGACGGCCCACACCTCGGCCGAGCTGGTCGAGATGCAGCTCGGGATCAGCGCGGACGCCCCGCTCTGCTTTTCCTGCGGCACGAAGATGCAGCGCGCCGGCTCCTGCTACATCTGCGAGGGCTGCGGCTCGACCAGCGGTTGCAGCTGACACCGGGCGGAATTGCGTCGGATGCAACACCCGACGTAGCTGAACCCGAAGCGTGATCTCTGAAAGGGAGGGGCGGCGGGGCCGGGGGGGGGCGCCCCCCCGCCGGGTGTTGTGGGGGGGGGGGAGTTTATAAACCCCCCCGCTCCACGCGCGCC